>JAISRP010000043.1 GCA_031273585.1 Synergistaceae bacterium | reverse complement strand
ACTGCCTCCTGGCGGGGTTTGGGGCGGAGCCCCAAGGTCCCGCCGTCCGCAACGCAAGTCGCTGAAAGAGGGCATGTCGATGCTTTTCACAATTTCGCAGTTATTGGCGCGTTACGGGGTTGACGCGGAGGACACCCCTTACGCGGGGCGGGATGAGGTCAACTCCTGCGTCTTCGACGCGCCTGATTTTTTCAAGGCGGTCGATATCGAAAAATACAGGATGAATTTTGCCGCCTCGCGGAGGAGCGAGGCCGAGATGGAAGCCGTCGTGACAAGCGACGCCCATGCCGCGCTCATGTCGCGGCTGGACGCGGTAAAGGGCAGGCTGCGGGAGTTGAGTGTGAGCGCAGCCAGGGGTTCTGTGTCCAAAAGCCCGGAGCTGGCGGGGGAGATCAGGCGTCTGCGGGCGGAGAGGACGCTAATAATGGCCGAGATCGAACGCCTGATCGCCTCGAACACAGGCATCCGGGGCGGGACTGTCCTGATATATAAGGATACGGTTTTGTGCAACTACTTGGACAATATGGAGAGGATAGCGCCGGAAATTTGCGGGATGGACCCGGGCAGGCTCGCCTCGATCCCGATATTCACGAGGTCGTTCGACCGACTGCCCGCGAAGCTGAAGGAAGGGGAGCCTATTGCGGTCGAGGGGGGGCCGTGCATCCTGGGTACCGGGGAGATGCTCATCCACGTGGCGCGCCGGGACGGGTCCTCGTCAGTGTTTGACTTCAACACCGGAAATTACAGCGGCGACCTCCGCGACGAGGACGCGGTCGGGCCTTATATCAGGGAGTACGCGGACGAAATCGTCGAGATTCGCTTCGAGAACAGGAAGGATGCGCTGATGCTTCAGGAGTACGAAGCTCTGAGACTGCCGATGGAGTTCGCGCGATCTCTCGGCGCCCCGGTGATTATCCCACTGCCGGACGTAGCCTACATGAAGTATATAGACGCGATCGCGTCGTCCGCCGCGCCGGATGTCCGCGAGTCGGCGAGGAGGGATTTCGCGGCAGAGATGCGCCTCGTCTCGAAATTGTTTCTGGACGCGATACAGGGGCTGGAACGGCGGCTGTCCCCTCCGAGGCTGGAGGTGCTGCACGCCGGCAACGCGTCCGCGCTGGAGGCGTTCTACAGCGGCAGGAAAAAATATTACGACAGGTTTATCTCGCTCAATCAGGGGTTGGCGCCCATAACCAGATATGCCGACATGATCGAGTCCGCGACGGATTATATATTCTATCCCGCGCTGCCGTTTTACCTGTGGGGCATCGGTAATATCATCCAGGTGGATTCCATCAGCGAGACGGACTCCCTGCGAAAATGCGCCAAGGCGCACGGGGCCGACATAACCCTCTTCGGCGTCCTCTACCCCGAGATGCTCGATAAGACTGGCTCGCGAGCCACATCGATGGCGCCGGCCTCGGACAAGGAGTACTTGCGATGAGCGGCGCCGCCCCAAAAAAACTCCCCTCGTCCGGGCTCCGCAGGACCCTGTCCTGCGCGGCGCTGTTTGCAGCCCTGTCCTCGGCGGTGTTTCTTTATGACCATCTCCACCTCGGGCGGCTCGACCCGTTCGAGAAGATCGACCTGCAAAATATACTGATGGCCAAGACCGACTCCGCCGGGGACGTCTACATCATTGACAACGGCACAAGCCGCATAGTCAGGATGAACCGCGACGGCACGGCGCGTTACGAGATAAACGGCGGCCCAGGCGGGGTCTTCTACAACGCGGAGGACATCGCGGCCGAGGACGGGCGCAGCCTGTTCGTCCACGAGGTCGAGTGGGACTCGAGCGGGATGAGCCTAAGCGCCGAGCGCATACTCGAATTCGACAAGGAATCGGGATCGAGTCTCGGGGAACTGTACCGGCTCGACCGGGGAGCGACAGACGCCTCGCCGGAGCTGTCGGCGCAGATTGCGCTCCAGGGGCTGAGGTTCGAGGATGGAAAACTGTGGTTCGTGCGGAAGGAACCGGATTTTTTTGCCCTGTACAGTCTAGTTCCAGGGGAGAACGCCGTCGTCGAACGTCTCGTCAGTTACCGCGATGCTCTGTCGACCTTAGGCGACTTCTCCCTCGATATTCCCGCAAAGCGGATCTTCTTCGCGGATAAGGCCGGAGTCCTCAGAGTCTCCATCCCAGATGAAACGAACGAGGCGAAAGTCGTCTTCAACCCTGTTTCCGGAACCTCAGCCAGGGAGTTCTCCCTTCCCTACAAGCTGTCGTTCGACGGGTCCAGGCTGTACTTCTCCGACATCGGCAGGCGGGCCGTCATGCGCCTCGACGGCGAAAATTCGGCCGAGGCCGTGTTCGGGGGCTGGGAGGGCCCCGACCTTCCGACGCTGTATCATTTTGCGCACTCAGGGGGAGGTTTCCTGACATTGGCCTCCGACAGCGCCGTCGTGGGCATATCCCCCGACGGGGGGGAGATCTTCCGCTCCTCGTCGCTGCCGGCGGGACGCAGGATCGTCCTGCTCCGAATCTGCTTCTGGGGGTTGGCGCTCGTCGTCCTGTCGTCGCTGATATTCGTCATCGCGGCTGTCGTCCGCTTCGTCTTGAGCGGAAGGATGAGCGGCAAGGAGAGTTTGTTGTCAGCCATCATCATAGGCATGACCGTGGCGTCTGCCCTGATCGCCCCCCCTGTCCTCAACTGGGTGCGCAGCGAGGAGGAGGGAAAAATCGTAGACCGGCTGTCCTATATCATGGAGATATCCCCGAAGATTCTGGATACAGGGGCGCTCGCGGAGATAAATACTCCCCAGGATTACAACGGGCCGGCGTACAGGAGGTTCAAGCGTTCG
>JAISRP010000041.1 GCA_031273585.1 Synergistaceae bacterium | reverse complement strand
GCGCCCCCCCCCCACACCCAAATAAATTTTTTTTTTCTGACCCACCAACCCAAAAAAACAAAAAAACTTGGGGGGGGGGGGGGGGCCCCCCCCCCCCCCCGGGTGCGGGCGGAGCCCGCGGTTTTCTACTTGAGTGAGTCGAGGACTTCCTTCACGTCGGCCTCGGGGATCTCGTCGTACATAGCGGGCCAGACCTCCTTGGCGTGTTTGTCACGGAGCAGCGACAGCTCGTCGTCGGTGAACTTGATGATCTGTACGCCTATGTCGGCCAGCTTCTGCTCGTTGTCCAGCTCGTCCTGGACCGCGACCTTCCACCGCGCCTCCTGCATCTCGCGCGCTATGTCCTCCAGGGTTTTCTTGTCCTCGTCGGAGACCTTGCTCCACAGCTCCGAGTTGACGTAGATGAACCAGCACTCGAAGTGGTCGTTCACCGCGAGGTAGTACTTCGCGAGGTCGCGGAACGAGGCGAAGTATCCCTCCGCGCCGCCGCCGATTGCGCCGTTCACGATGCCGGTCTGCATCGCCGTGAACGTGTCGGCCCAGGGAACTGGCGTCGCCTGGTAGCCGAGCGACGTCGCGGACAGCTCGAAGGAGCGGATCGGCGGGACGCGGATCTTGACGCCCTTCGGCACGCTTGGGTCCTTAGGCGCGGCGGGCTCGGTGGTCAGCACGACGCCCCCGAAGTAGACCGGCCATGACCCTATCACGTGCAGGTCCTGCTGTGCCATGTACTCGTTCATCTTCTTGACTATGACCCCGTCGGGGCCGAACGCCTTCTGCGCCTCCGGCCAGTTCACGACTATGTACGGGAATGAGTTGAGCCCTATGGACTTGATCACGGCCGGGCTCAGAGGGGCGCACTGCATCTCGACGTCGCCTATGGCCACCCTCTCCTGAACGGTCGTGTAGTCGCCGAGCTGCCCCGCCGGGAATATTTCGATGTCCACCCTGCCATCGGTCCGCGCCTTGACGTCCGCGGCGAACTGCTTTAACGCAATGTCAATCGCGGTCCCCTCCGGACGAATGTGCGCCAGCTTCCATGTCTTCTCCGCCGCGAAGGACGCTCCGCAGGCGGCAAACAGCGCCGCTAAGACGACTAATATAACGATACAACGCTTCATTTTGAACTCTCCTCTCGATTCTCTTTTTTTATTTTTTTATCTTTTGGTGAACTCGAACTCCGTTCCGATGCCCTTCTCCAGGGCCTTCTTGTAAATGACAGCGGCGGTCGATATGTCCATTGCCCCGGTGCCTATCGGCACGCATACGATCCGCTGCCTGTCGTTCTCGAGCCCCTTCTTCTTGCCGGCTACGACCTCGCCGATTGTGGCGTAGATGTCGCCAGGGCCGATCTTTCCCTGGGACGCCACGTCGCGGAGGGCGCCGCGGTGAAGCGTCTGGCCTATGTGATCGACTATGATCTTATCGACGCTCGTCAAGAGCTCGTCCGACGCCTCGGTGTTGGACCCCATCGGGAATACGACCGCGCCCGGCTTTACCCACTCGTTCTTTATGTGCTTATCCTTCCCGTGGGACACCGACACTATGACGTCGCAGCCGTCCGAGGCGCCCTTCGGCTCGCCGCAGACCGTGATTTTGCCGATCTTTCCCGAGTGCTGGGCCTCCATCTCCGCCTTGAACTTCTCCGCGGATTCCCTGTTTATGTCGTACACCCGCAGGTCAGTTATGCGGAAGATCTCGGCGAAGGCGGCAGTCTGAGTCCGTCCCTGCACCCCCGCTCCGTACAGCCCCATTACGAGCTCGCGCTTGTCGGTCAGGTACTTCATGGCCACTGCGGACTGAGCGCCGGTCCTCAGGTTGGTCACGTGGTTTCCCTCCATTGCCGCCAGGAACCGCCCGGTCTTGCCCTCGATGAGCAGGATCATCGCGCTCAGGAACGGGAGACCGGAGGCGGGGTTGTCGTACCAGCCCCCTATCCACTTTATCCCGCCTATCTCCTGCCAGCCTATGTAGGCCGGCATGGCGTTCATGCTCGCGTTGAATCCGGGCCACTTCCCGTCGATGCCCAGGTCGAGCGTGACCTTCGTCGGGTTGACGACCCTCTCCTCTCCCATGCCCTTGAACGTCCTCTCGCAGGCATCAACCACCTCCTTCATGGTGATCAGTGAACATACCTGCTCCTCTGAAAGGAGCAAAACCTTGGACATTTTTCTTGTCCTCCTTTTAAGTTTATTTATTTAAAACATCAGAGCCAGAAACAGCAGGTTTAAGACCGCGGACGCCGCGAGCCAAGATCGTCATCTACCCGGACATCTTCTCAACGATCTCGTCGCGGCTCAGGCCGGCCAGCCCGAGCTTTTCGGCGTTCCATCCGAGGTTCGAGTAGTCCGCGCCGTTTACGATGCCGGCTAGCAGGATTATGCTGTCCGCGACCGGGGTCGGGCATCCGACTATGCGGCCGAACTCGGAGAGGGGGGCCAGGAGGTAGGGGACGTCCTCGCTGAAGTACCTGTGTCCCATCTCCTTAGGGGCGTCGTTGCCGTGCGCGCCGTAGGCGGGGTTCTCGGCCAGCAGCTCGTGGAGCGTGTTGCCGGACAGCCTGTACATCCCCTTGAGCTTCAGCGCGGTGCTGGCGAGCTCTATCCCGAGCGCCCGCGCCACGTCCGTCCTCTCGCGGTCCAGCGCCTCCTGCACGCGGCAGACGGACGGGGACATCCCATCCGTGTAAAACCGAAAGGCCCCCTTCTCGCTCTCTATGCGGCCGGCGTTCATGAGCATCGTGGGACAGTGCACGATCATGTTGGCGTTGCTCAGGCCCGCCCCCAGCACGTTCGGAACTTTTTCGGTCTCGACCGGGAACACGCCCCCGAGTTTTTTTGTCACGGCATCGTAGTCGCTCCCCGGCAGAGTCCCCAGCGCCACGAAGTCCTTGATCCCCCACACGTTGCAGCGGCCGTTCTCTATCAGGCGGGTGGCGTAGGGCAGGGTGTCGCACTCGGCGATGTAGAGGCGTTTTTTCACCCCCCGGTCCTCCAGCATCTTTCTGAGCGCGAGCGACCCGAAGTTGCCGGGGATTATGACGATGGTCTGCCCCTCCTCGAAGTGGGGCAGGACGAGCTCGAATATCGGCCTCTGCGCGAACGTGGGGGCGGCGAAGAATATTATCTCGGCCCCCTTCAGCGCCTCCGCGGCGTCGGTCGTGGCAACCCGCAGGGTCCCCGTCGCCTCGATCGTGTTAGTAAGCGCGATGCGGCTGCCTTTCGACCTTATGTCCTCGATCTTCTGCGGATAATCCGGGTGCTCGAACAGCGACACCTCGTGCCCCTGAGATGCCAGATGTCCTGCCATAGTCTGCGCGCCGTTGCCGGCGCCAAGAATCGTAACTCGCCGTCCAGTCATATTGAGTCTCCTCTCTTGAATTCACGGGCAAAACCTTGGGCGCCGCCCCAAACCCCGCCAGGAGGCAGT
>JAISRP010000037.1 GCA_031273585.1 Synergistaceae bacterium | reverse complement strand
AGCAACAAAATAGACCTGAATCGCGAACGCGGCGGTTCAGGTCTATTTAAAATCCGACGAGAACGGAATTCGAGTTATCTGCTCGGGGCCGGTCCCTGGACTATTTCGGTATCCGCGTCCGTGCACCAGACCTGGTAGGACGCGTCGTAGTTGCGGGCGTTTTTGTATCCGGCGAGCCGGAAGACCATAGTCATGAAGGCGGACCGCACCCCTGACGTGTCATACAGGACGATGGTCTGCTCCTTGTTGGGGAACGAGCCGCCGACGACGGACTGGAGCTCGGCCTCGGGCAGAAGTTTGAAGTCCGGAGTGAACACCTGGTCCATCGGGAAGTTCACGGCCCCGGGGATGTGTCCGGGACGGCGCTCGCCAAAAAATCTGGACTCGCCGGTGTACTCCTGAGTCGTGCGGACGTCCACTATTTTCAGCTCAGGGCTGGCGACGTTCTCCTTCAGCCACGCGGTGGTGACGATGTAGGACTCGTCGTACTTCGTGTTCGGGTACGCCGCGGCCTTGTTCGTGCGGGTCGTGCTGTCCGTTTTGCCGCCGGAGGCCCGCCAGGCGGCGAATCCGCCGTCGAGTATCTTTGCGTCCTTGAATCCGGTCAGGCGCAGTACCCAGACCACCCAGCCCGCGTTGCCCCAGTCTCCGCCGTCCCCGTACACGACCACTGGTTTCTTGCCGTCGATCCCGAGCGCGCCGATCTTCTTGGCCATCGCGGCGGGGTCGAGCACCGTGCCCCACGTCGGGTCGCCGGCCTTGCCGCCCATGTTCGCGAAGTACGTCCACTCGGCGTTGACCGCCCCGGGAAGGTGCCCCTGCTGTCCCTTATAGAGGGACTGCGCCCTGGCGTCTATCAGGATGACCTTATCGACGTTGGCCTTGAGCCACTCCGGCGTCACGACGTAGGACAGGTACGTCTCGGTCCCGTCGGCCGGCATCTCCGCGGCGAGGGCGCACCCCGCCAGCACGACGGTAATCACGACTGACAACATCAACCCAAACTTGCTGAAAAGAACTTTGGACTTCAAACTTCATCAGACTCCTTAAATTTAAATTTGACGTTGTGCAGGATCCTGCGCAACGCCATATATCCTGCCTATGATAACAGACCGTTGTAGAAATTCAAGACCATCTCGGCCATCTCCCTTCCGGACGGGAGCTTCACCGTGATTTCAAGGCCCCCATCCTCGGGCGGCTGCCAGAGAAAGTCCTCTATGCGCGACGCCCAGGCGGATTTCTCGCCGGGAGCTATCAGCCCCCGGCAGTTGGTTATCTCGCGGACCGCAGCCAGGTTCGACGCAAGTACCGGGGCCCCCGCCAGCAGCGCCTCCGACAGGGACAGTCCCATCCCCTCGTCGAGTGATGGGAAGAGGAACAGGTCGCACCGCGATATCCACTCCGCGGCGTCGTCCCTGTGTCCGTGAAAGATCACCCTGTCCCCTATTCCGAGGGCGCGCGATCTCCCCTGCAGCTCCGGGGAGTACGGGCCGTCGCCGACCACGTCCAGGATCCAGCCGTCACCGCCCACCGACCCGAGGGCCTCTATCAGCACCATCGGTCCCTTCTTAGGGGTCAGGCGTCCGAGGTACAGCAGGCGCTTTACCCTGCCGCCGCTCCCCACCCAGGGAATTACCCTGTCCGGGGCCGGGTTGTGAATGACGTCCACCGCGTTTCTCCCAGGCAGCCAGTCGTACAGGTGGTCGCGCACGGCCCGCGACACGCAGATGACCCCGTCCGCCCTGCGAAGAGGCCAGAGCCCCCAGTTGAGCGAGTATCGGGAGTGAGCGGTACACACGAGCTTGATTCCGGTAAACCGCCTGACCAGCCAGCCTATCCACGCCGGGACCCTCGAATGGGCGTGGACGATCTGGATTCCGCCGCCCACTGCCTCCTCGGACAATCGTCTCGCGCAGGAGACGATGGAGAGGAGATTTTTTTTGTGCACCGGCAGCTCGATGCGCCGCACCGCGCCGGAGAGCCCGGAGGCGAGCGCCCCCCCGGCGGAGACGACCGTCACCCAGCACCCCAGGCCGCAGAGGCCGTTCGCGAGGTTCAGGACATGCCTCTCCACCCCCCCCTCGGAGAACTCAGGGACGACGAGCATCACCCTGCTCATTGCAGGCGGCCGAGCACCCTCTCGAACACGTCTGTCAGGCGGGACGCCAGCGCCTCGCTTGTGAAGTAGGACAGCCGCTGCAGCGAGCACGAGACTATCCCGCCGATGTAATCCCCGTCCATGTCCAGGACGCGAATCATCGCCTCCGCGAACGACGACGGGTCCCCTGGCCTCGCCATAAATCCGTTCTCCCCGTCCGTTAAGATCTCCCTCAAACCGCCGGAGTCGGATGCGATTGCCGGCAGCCCCGACGCCATCGCCTCGAGCATCGCGATTCCGAACGGCTCCATCCGAGACGGCATCACGTAATAATCCGCGCCCCACAGCCAGGGCCTCACGTCGTCCACGAACCCGTCGCTCATAACGACAAGCCGCGCGAGGCCGAGCGCGTCGACCTGCCTGACGTAGTCTCCCCTCAGGGGTCCGTCGCCCACGAGCATGAGGCGCACGTCCGGGCGAACGGCCGCGACCTCCGAGAACGCGCGTATCAGCACGTCGAACGACTTCTCGGCATCGAACCTGCCGACGCCCGCGAACACGCGCTCGTTTCCGCCTATCCCGAGCGACTCCCGCAATTTTTTTCCGGCTGCGTCATCCCGCCTGTATCTCCCGACGTCGACGGAGTTGTGCACGACGTCTATCCTGTCCGGGGGGATCCCCGCCGACACCATGAGGTCCCTGATCCACTTCGAGCACGATATGTAATGATCCGCATTGCGGTAGTATTTGACCTTGGCCTCCTTGTCGAACGTGGCGATCGTCGGGATCCCGAGCCGCCTGCCCCAGAAGCCCGCGATCGCGGCGGCGCTCGAGAGCTTCGTCAGGACTATGTCCGGCGATATCGACCTCACCAAGCGCGGATAGCCCAGGCACAGCGCAGGTACCTTCGACGTGAATGGACGCCACGTGTGGACGGGGACGCCCTGCTCCGCTGCGGCGCGCTCCATGTTTCCGCCGGGCCAGCAGAGCATCGCCTGCTCCGTTCCCCTGCGTTCGAGCTCATGTATGAGGTTGAGCCATGGTATCCGAAAAGAGAGTTCGTCGCTGTCGACGAAGTTCAGTATCCGCAAGCGAGCTCCTCCTGTCAAAGTTCTTCTTAAGGAATTGGTTTTCGTCACCTCGTAGTGTATACTCATAACTTGGTTATTTCAATCGGGGGGAGGTCCCCGTATGCACATAGATAGGATGTCGCTGTACATCATAACCCTGAACGAGGAAAAACGCCTGCCAATGGCGCTGGAGGCGGCGAGCCGGGATGGCGGTAAAAAATGAGGGTGCTGTACGATCACACGATCTTTCGCCACAAGTACGGCGGCATAGTGAAATATTTCTGCGAGATAATACCCCGGCTCGCCATGTACGAGGACGTCGACGTAAATCTGTTCATGGGAATATTTTTCAACAGGTACGGCCTCAAGCGGCACAGGGGCAGATGCGAGAACTTCTGGGGCTATTACAAACCTCCGCTGATCTCGAGGATCGGCTCGGTGCGCAAGTACATAGAGCGAGCCGCCTGGGCGGACTTCCAGGGGAGGATTTTTCCAACCGGCGACGGCCTGTATCACCCGACTTACTATAATTATCACGACTCCAACGTGGCCAAAAAGGTGTTCACCGTCCACGACTTCACCCATGAGAGGCATCATGAATTTTTCTCCGGGGATGACGCGACGCGGGATTTGAAGAAGCGGGCCTTTGCCGCGGCGAGCGGGCTCATCTGCATCTCCGAGTCCACCAGGCGCGACCTGTTGGAGCTGTACGACCCGGGGCCGTCCTGCAGGGTCTCCGTCGTGCACCACGGCTACAGCGATTTATCCGGCAGGAGGATCGTCAGGAGAGCCGTGCCTGAGTCCCCGTACATCCTGTTCGTCGGCTCGAGGTCGGGCTACAAGAACTTCGGACGCCTGGCGGAGGCCTACGCCTCCGCGCCGGATCTCAGGAATGATTTCATGCTCGCGTGCCTCGGCGAGCCCTTCTCCCGCGAGGAGAGGACCATGCTGGAGGATCTCGGCGTGGCGGGAAGGGCGGTCGCTATGTCGGGCGGTGAGGACGTGCTGGCGACCCTGTACAAAAAAGCCCGCGTCTTCGTCTATCCCTCGCTGTACGAGGGCTTCGGGCTCCCGCTGCTGGAGGCGATGAGCTGCTCGTGCCCGGTTGCGGCCTCCAACACGAGCTCGTTCCCAGAGGTTGCTGGAGACGCCGCCGTGACATTCGACCCCGGCTCCGCCGAGTCGATCAGGGATTCCCTCAGAACGGCCGCCTATGACGAGGCAAAGAGGTCCGTGATGATCGCGGCGGGGCATGCCAGGTGCGGGATGTTCTCGTGGGATCGCTGCGCCGATGAGACACGCAAATTTTACAGGGCCGTCCTCGGCGGCTGACGCGCGGATTTAACGTAATCGGGCAGGACCTTGGGGCGCCGCCCCAAACCCCGCCAGGAGGCAGT
>JAISRP010000003.1 GCA_031273585.1 Synergistaceae bacterium | reverse complement strand
CCGAGTGAGGTATCCGGCCAGTTGTGCGCCTCCACCTCGGCGACGCTCTCAACCCCCGCCAGGGGGAAGTTTTTCGTGCTGCTGTAACCTGCGTCCCAATCGTTATCGCACCCCCAGATCGTCCTATCGGCCGGAATGTCGAAAATTTTGGGGTAGGACATTTTCTGACAGTCCAGCCCCCAGAGGGAGCGCAGTTCTTTTTCGGTCGTCACTCCAAAATGTTCGAGCCAATACTGCAAATCGTCGATTCTGCCGCAGAACATCGGCAGCCTGTCCGGCTGCGCTTTTCTAACGGCGGCGAGAACGCGTTCCCTCGGCGCCGGTTCGGCCGTCATATCGCCTCACCTCACAAACCTTTCGAATATCTCTCCGTTCACCTCGGTGAGGGAGGACTGCATCTTCATATAGATATTTTCGTATAAATCGCTGTAGCGCTCATGTTTTTTCATGTCCGGCTCGTAGACGCCGCCAGCTTTATATACCGACTGAATGGCGTCCGCGTCGTCCGAGTACACCCCGGCGCCGATGCCGGCGAGCAGCGCCGCCCCCAGCGGCGTCGCTTCGTACATACTCGGCGTCTCGACCGGGATGCCCAGAATGTCAGATTTGACCTGCATCCAGAATTGATTTTTGGTCGCGCCTCCGACCGCTTTCAAGGCGGTTATGTCCGCCCCGGTCGACGCGCATATTGAGTTCAGCATCTCGCGCGTCTTGTACGACAACCCCTCCACCACAGCGCGAATGATATCTCCGACCGTGACGCGGTTGTTCATGCCCACAAAGGCGCCCAGCGAGGTCGGCTCCACGCGCGGGGCGTTTGAGCCGGAAAAATGCGGCAAAAACGTGCAGCCGTGCGCCCCGATCTCCATCCGCTCCGCCTTCGC
This sequence comes from Synergistaceae bacterium, assembly GCA_031273585.1. Lineage (GTDB taxonomy): Bacteria > Synergistota > Synergistia > Synergistales > Synergistaceae > JAIRWR01. The sequence goes on along the minus strand of JAISRP010000003.1, from coordinate 4,869 downwards.
CATCAGGCCGTCCCAGATCGCGGCATTCGTCCCGCTTTTATCTTTGCCGTCAGACCCGCCTCTCATATCGCCGAAGTTGTCCTTCATCCACTCCATCATGTCGCCGGAGATGCAGGACGCTATCGAGCAGTAAGAGTTTTTCGCGACGTGGCCTTCGATATAGTAATAATCCTCAGTCCACACAGTTTTACTGATCTTCGGCACGCCTCCGACGAGCATCTCCCAGGTTCCGTTGATGTCCATCATGTCGTTTTCCGACAGTATCCCGGTCGCAAACGCGGCGCAAATATAGTCGTGCCCGCCCAGGACGATTTTGACGTCCCCGTCGAGTCCGGTCTCCTCGCAGACGGAGGGCAAAACTGTTCCCAGGACCGTCCCGGCCTGCATGGGCTTTGGCAGTAGCCCGCGCGGAATGCCCAGCTTCGAGAGCACGGCGTCGGACCAGTCGTGCGTGTCCTGGCGCATCGCCGAAACGGTCGAAGCCATGGAATAATCGGTGGCTTGCACGCCGCACAGTTTGTAGTTGACGTAGTCCTCTATCAGGAGCCACTTATCCGCGCGCTCCAATATTCCGGGTTCGTGCTGTTTCATCCAGAGTATCCTGTAAATGCTGTCTATTACCATGGGGCGCTTCATCGTCTCCATGAAAATCTCCTCATGGCTGATGATGGATTTTACGTTTTCAAACTGCTCCACAGTGCGCGGACAGTGCCATGAGATGAGAGGGTACAGCTCCTTCCCGTCCCTGTCCAGCGGCAGACCGTCCATGCCAAAGCCTGTCACCGCGATCGCCCGCAGCTTGCCGTCCCCGGAAAGTTTTTGCAGCGCCTCGGAGATGACGGTCTTAGCACAGCGCCATACATCCTCCGGCAGCCATACGCACCAGGTCGGATGGTCTTTGTCGCTGAATGTCAGGGGCAGCTTCGTCGAAGCTTCCGCCGCCGGGTTTCCCCGCAAGTCGTATATCACAGCCTTGATACTTGTCGACCCAAGATCGAGTCCCATCAGAAGGTCCTTCACAATCACGTCACCTCCACTTTATCAGTACCTTATAACTCCGACAGACTGCTAGGATATCTTGCGCAACGCCGCGTTTTTCTGCAGCGCGTCGATCATGACCGCGCCGAGGACTATCAGATAGCGGATTAAGTCCTGCCAGAAGGGCGCCACCATAAACAGAGTCAATGCGTCCTGGACGAGCGCCATCATTGCGAGCCCCAATATCGCGCCGAGGATTGAGCCCCTGCCTCCGTTCATGCTCACGCCGCCTATGACGGCGGAGGCTATCGCGGTCATTTCAAGCCCGGAGCCCGCGCTGACCGGGACGCCCGAGAACTTGTTGACGTAGATTATTCCCGCGATGCCCGCGAAAACTGAGCAGGCGACGCAGGTCATTATCTTGACCTTGTTGACGTTGATGCCCGAATAGGCGGCCGCCTTCTCGTTGCTCCCCGTGTAGAAAACCAGTCTCATCAGCGACGACTTTCGCACGAAAATTTCCGCAAGGACGGCCAGCACAAGGAAAATTAGCACTGTCATCGGCAGCACTCCGCCTATCTGCCCCTGTCCCAGGAAACGGAACGCGGGCTCCTTACTGAGGGGAGTGACCAGCGATATCGGGGTTCCGGTCGTGAGAGCGTACACTATTCCCCGGGCTATACCGAGGAAGCAGAGCGTCACGATGAAGTGAGTGAGATGTATTCGGGTTACGAGTAACCCGATAACCAATCCGACCAGCGCGCATCCGGCGATTGCCGCCACGGCGGCGAGCCACGGGTTGACGCCCTTTAGGATCGACATTGCGCATATCGTCATGGACAGACACATCACGGAGCCGACGGAGAGGTCTATGCCGCCGGAAATTAAAATAACCGTCATGCCGATGACGGCTATGCCGTCTATCGAGAGGGAACCGAGGACGACCTTGATGTTCGCCCACGTGGCAAAATATTTGGATGTGACGCTGAGGACGGCTATCAGCACAATTAAAATCAATATGAGGGTCATCTCCCTCATCTCGAACAGCTTCCACCTCTTCCTGGGCGCTATCTGGCCCTCTGTCTTGATTTCCGTTTCAATAGTCCGGCTCTGATTCATTTATGCTGACTCCTCCCTTATGCCGACGCTTTGGTCTCTTTTTCTTCTTTAATGGTTTTATCCAATCTGAAAGCCCCGGAGGCAAAGTACATTATACGCTGCGGGTTGACCGCCTCGCCCGACACTTCGCCCACGAGCCTGCCCTCGTTCATGATGGCGATGCGGTCGCACATGCCGATGATTTCGTTGAGTTCCGACGAGACTATGACAACCCCGATGCCCTCCTCGACGAGTTTCCTCAGCAACTGATGAATCTCCGCCTTCGCGGCGACATCTATTCCGCGCGTCGGTTCGTCCAAAATTACGATCTCCGGCCTTTTCGCAAGCAGCTTTGCCAGAAGCACCTTCTGTTGGTTTCCGCCGGAGAGATCCATTACCTCCTGGCCTATCCCCGACGCCTTGATCCCCAGCTCCCGGATCATTCTCCGCGCCAGCTCCCGCTCCACGGCGTAGTTTATCACGCCGCGCTTCGTGACCAGACTGAGGTGAATCGAGGACGTATTGTGGGCGAGGCTCATTCCGAGAAACAACCCTGATTGCTTCCTGTCCTCCGTCATGTAAAGAAGCCCGCGCGAGAATATCTCGCTGGGACGGGCGCCGGTAATGTCGTTTCCGTGAAGTTCGACGCGTCCGCGCTTTAACCTGCGGAGTCCGGTCACTCCCTGCATTACCTCGCTTCTCCCGGACCCGACGAGGCCTGAAAATCCGAGTATCTCGCCCCTGTATAGGCTGAAACTGACGTCTATGAAACGGTCATTTTCATCAGTGAGATTTTCGACTTTAAGAAGAGGTCCCTCGGAGGTCTTCGGAGGAACCTGCGATTTCGCAGGGTATATCGTCGTCACCTCGCGCCCCGCCATATCGTTCACGAGCTGCTGCAGATTCGCGTCCCGGACCTCGTATCTGGATATCATGAATCCATCCCGCAGCACCGAGACCCTGTCGCACTGCTCGAATATCTCGGACATCCGGTGGCTGATGTATATAATGCCGATGCCCTGCGCCGTGAGCTGGTGCATTATCTTGTACAACGCGTTGGTCTCGGTCTCTGTAAGCGCGGCCGTCGGCTCGTCCAGAATGAGTATCCTGCACTCCGTAGACAGAGCCTTCGCGATTTCAACGACCTGCTGGGAGGAAATCGACAGGTTCATGACGAGAGCGTTAGGATCGATGTGTTCGCTGTCCAGTTTTTTCAATATCACTCTCGCCTCGGCGGTCTGCTGTCTGTAATTCATGAACAACTTTTTTTTCGCTTTCATCGCTATTTCAGACATGAATATATTCTGCGCCACGGATACGTCCTGACACAGCGCGATCTCCTGATGAACGAAGCCTATGCCTTTTTTCTGCGCGTCGAATGGATTATTTATCTCGACCCGTTTCCCCTCGATCAAAATTTCCCCGCTGTCGGGTTCGAGAAGCCCGGCTATGATATTCATCATCGTCGATTTACCCGCTCCGTTCTCTCCGATAATACCGTGAACTTCACCGGGTTTCAGCGTGAAATCGACGTTGAAAAGAACCTGATTTTGTCCGAAGGATTTTGAGACGCCTCGCAGTTCGAGCAGATTTTCCATGCAGTCCACCTTATTTAAGAATACAAGTCAGCTCAGCACGGCGAGATCTCCCCTGCGAGCTGACTTGCGATCGATTGCGGCTCTCCGATTTTTTACTTCTTGCTGGGGTCCCCTGGACCCAGCATGTCCTGGACGCTGCTGTATCCCAGAGACTCTGCGTACTTGTCCACGTAGAAATAGTCCGCGTTATCGGCGTTGACGAGCGTCAGGCCGTTGTCTATGTATGGAATGTAAACAGGGTTCAATCCCTGCGCTTTTTTGCCGTTCATGGGGTTGACGAGTTCCGGGTGCGCCGCCGTGAAGAGGGTGAGCATCCCGAAGTATCCCTGCATTCCCTGGTCTGGGTTGATCGCGCCCCAAACGTCGCCGGTCTTGAGCATGTCGAGTATCTGCGTGTTCACGTCGCAGCAGATGATCTTTATCTTTGCCTTGCCGCCGCCGAGTTCGACCGCCGCGCGGGAGGCGCCCATTGCCGTATTGGCTTCAGGCATAAAAATCGCTCCGAGGTCGGGGTGTTTCTGAGCCACGGTCATGACAGCCGTATATGCTCTGTCGGGGTCCTGGTTGGAAGTTTCGTCGGCCACGAGTTCGATGTTCGGGAACTCGGCCTGAATCGTCGCCCTGAACGTGTCTATCCTGATGTCGTGGTTGGTCTGTCCGGGGTTGCGAAGCGTCATGACCTTGCCCTGCCCCTTCAGTTCGTTGCCGATGGCGCGGGCCGCGTACTGCCCCTCTCTGACGTTATCCGACGTGATATAGCCAAGACGGTTGGATTCCGGCGAGTCGGAGGCGTATGTCACGACGGCCACGCCCTGTGCGATAGCTCTGTCGATGGGTTCCTTGAAGGCTTCGGCGGTTATCGGTGAAAGGAGTATGCCCTTCGGGTTCCTGGCCAATATCTGATCGAACACCTCGACCTCTTTGTTGGCGTCGTACTCGGTCGTTCCCGAATAGAAGGTCTTGACGCCGAGATGATTGCCCGCCTCTTTGAATCCCGCGTATACGGGGAACCAATATTCCACGCCGGAGACAAACTGTATCATATAATACTCTTCGTCTGGCGAACCCTTCATGCCCGGAAGCTCCGCCGCCGAGGACGCTCTTGGCGCAAGCAGTGCGCCGGCCGCGGCGATAATGGCAACAGCTATGAACAGCGCTATGACTCTCGTCTTCGATTTCATTCTGTCTCCTCCTA
>JAISRP010000325.1 GCA_031273585.1 Synergistaceae bacterium | reverse complement strand
GAATAATTTGGCGCGGTTCCACCCGAGGGCATTATAACAGAGAACGAAAAAAATCCCCCGCGCTCATGCACGGAGGACCAATGATAAGGGCGGTTAGTCGATTACGACACCGTTGCCCTCAACGGTTGCACAGTTTTTTTGAAGCAGTTGATAATGATAATATACAATGGATGCGTCACGATGTCAATAGCGCCGGTCCGCCACGGTCCTGCTCGAATTTTCCGGGCGGTTTAGGATGCGGGTTTAAAGTTTCCTAGCTCGTCGTAGATCTCGTAGAGGCTGAACACCCTTCTCACCGCGTCCACCTGATCGTAGGAGAGGCGAAATCCGCGTCTCGTGCCGCGTCCCTCGAGGCTGACCAGGGCGTTTCCCCCGTCGCAGACGCGCCTTATCACGTCCCTGTAGTCCGCGAGGCTCAGGTCCACGAACTCGTATGTTCTTCCGATGTAGCTCAGGTTCTGTCCTGTCAAGTCGTACCCGACGTCTATTACGTGAGGCTCGCCCGAGTCGATCCTCACTTTTATCTCATCCGGGTCAAGCCGGTTATCGGAGATGCAGCCTATCACGAGTCTCCCCCTCAATCCCTCCCCGTTCTGCACCAGGTAAAGGTAGAACGAGTTGCTCGTATACCCCTTTGGGGTCGTCTTGTCGTGAATGAGCACGGAACCGCCCTCCGAGTGGCTGCGCATGTGGGGCATCAGGTTTGCCGCGCTGCCGCTCAGCTCTCTCTTTCTCAAGCGCTCTATCAGATCTCTCGTGCGATCCAGCGGAGCCTCGGGTTCCTTGGCCTGGACGGTACCGCCGGCCAGCGTCCTCTCCCTGTGGATTGAGAACAGCACGCCTATGGTCGCTCCGGATACCAACAGGGCCACGATGACCAGGGGCATCACGATGCGCCGCATCAGCTTTGAGTGCTTTTCGGTTCCCGCTGCCGCCGCGTCCTTCGCGTCCGCGGCCTTAGCTGTGACGGCGCTCTTTTCATCGGCCATGATGGACAACACCCCCATAGTATGCAGATCGTCCATACGGACGATCACCAACCTCCATTATTATGCTCCATCGAGTCGATATATGCAATTTATCCTGAGCTTTTTTCATGAAATTATGAGGGCTTGCCTTTGAGCATGTGAGAATCAGCATAACTTCAAAGTTTGAGTTCTCCATCGCGGTATCGAACGGGGTTTTGCCGTCCTTGTCCCTAGCGCGCTTATCGGCTCCGGCATCGAGCAGCAATTTGATATTTTCGCCATCATCCACCATCGCCGCCGCATGCAGCAGGGTCATGCCGTCCGGGAGCCTCGTGTTGGGGTCGGCGCCGGCGGCAAGGAGCAGCTTTATCATGTCGATGCGGTTCTCATGCTTCCTCTCCCAATCGAGCACTATGGGCGAGAATGCCCAGAAGATCGGCGGCAGCCCGTGATCCTCGGGGAGGGGCGGGTTTACCTCCGCTCCGGCGTCTAGCAGTTTTTTTGTCATATAGAGAGCGGCTTCATATTCAATGCCGCTTGCCGCCTGTCCGAGGGGCGTCATGCCCCGAACCCCGCCGAACGTGCCGTTGTAATTTACGTCCGCGCCGTGATCGAGAAGCATGTCGAATATTTTTACGGCGTTCGCCCTGCGCTCGCCGTCGGGCGACGACGCGAACAGGATGGAGTACATGAGGGGCGTGATGTCCTGCGACGTTTTGAGCTCCGTATCAGCTCCGGCGCCGAGCAGTATCCCGGCAATGTCCGGACGCGGCAGCCTGATGGCCTCAAGCAGCGGAGTTTTTCCATCCGTCCTCTCCCCATATACCTCATTTATCTCGAAACCGTCCCAGATGGCCAGCTTGACCACAGCCGCGTCGTTCTCCTCGATCATCCTAAAAAAATCTGCCGGCGAACTATTGGCCGATGCCCCGCCGGGACGCACCAAAAGCATCAGGATAAGCAGGAAAAAGATTTTAAAATTTCTCATGATGATATACGCTCCGTTTCGAGGACTTTGCTCATCGATAGATCACATGGAATATAATATAAGACCCGCTGCGCTTTGGCAAACGGCGAAATACGCGCATGTGCGCCTGACGGGAGCTCCAGATTCGCAGGCAGGCAAAAAAACAGGACCTTGGGGCGCTGCCCCAAACCCCGCGCTTGAGGCTGTGCCTCCTGGACCTCCATCACTTTTTTTGATTTTCGCCCTGCGGGCGAAAATCAAAAAAAGAAAACGGGCGTCCGGGGGACTGGTCCCCCGGCGGGCGTGGGCGGCGCCCACGGTCCTGCACTTGACTATTATTTGTGGTAAAACGCGGCGAAGTCCTTGTCCTGGACCATGATGGGGTCCTTCAGCCACCCCAGGACGGTTTTGTTGACCTCCATGTTGTTCGTGACGGTCGGCCCTTCCTTGATGTATTTTTCCTTCAGGTCGTGGAAGCGGACCTTGTATCCATCGTGGAAATTCCTGTGCATCTCGGCCTTGGGATATCTGGATTTGAGGTGCATCTTCTGTTCATCCGAGAAGTGCTTGGCGATGTACTTCTCGAGAAAGTCGAGGGTTTCGTGGACGCGGTTTGAGTTCCCCGGATCGAGGAGAGTTTCGATCTGACGGAAGAGCTCCATGTGCTGCTGGTCGATGAGATCTATCCCGGTCTCGAGCGATTTATTCCACAGCTTGAGCTTGACTGGCGGAAGTGCCTTGGTTTCTGCACGATTCGATTTTTTTTCAGGAACGCCCTCCTCCATCTTGAAAAATCCCAGGTGCTCGCGCAGGTCGAAGGCCAGGTTCGTCAGATCCTCGGCTCCGCGGGCGATCCGTTCGGCCGCCGCCGTGACCTCCGTCACTCCGGCGCGGATGTTGTCCCCTGCCTCCGCCGTGTTGGCCACTTTGGACGTGATGTTTTGAACCGCCTCCGCTATCTCCTCGCTCGACGCCGCCTGTTCCTCGGAGACGGAGGCTAAGTCCTGAGTGGAGTCCGCTATGTTCTTCAGATGGGATATCATGCTCCCCAGCGTATCCTTCGTCTTGGAAGAGAGCTCCTTAGCCGCCTGCGATGCCTTGGCGTTGTCGAGCGATATTTTGACGACGTGCTCCAGCTCTCCCGTTATGGTGGTCGCGAGCTCCGCTATGTTCTTGGCGGCCACGTTGCTGTCGCCGGCGAGTTTGCGGACCTCCTCGGCCACAACGGCGAAGCCCCGCCCGGCATCCCCGGCACGCGCGGCCTCTATCGCCGCGTTGAGCGCGAGCAGGTTTGTCTGATCAGCTATGCCGCCGATCTGTTCGACGAAGTTCTGTATCTGGCGCGTACGCTCTCCGAGCTCCTGCACGCTCTGAGCGGCTTCGGAGGCGTTTTTTGCCACCCCCTCGATGCCGCTCACGGCGCTTTGAACCGCGCTCATCCCGCTCTGCCCCTCGGTCAGAGCCTCGTCGACCTGGCGCGCTATATCCACGCCCTTCTCGGCGGTGGCCTGAGCGCCCGCCGTCACTTCCTCGACCGAGGCGTTGACCTCCTCGCTGGCGGAGGCGAGCGCGTTCAGGTTCATCCCCATCTCGTCGATGTTAGCGCGGAACTCCTCCACCGACGCGTTCGTCTCTCCGGCAAGCGACGAGAACTCCTGCGCGGTCTCGGTGACGAGGCTGCTCTCCCCGCTGACGGACCGAATCACCCTGTTCAATTCAGCCGACATGTGGTGCAGGGAGTTTCCCATCTGCGCTATCTCGTCCCTGCCGCCGACCCTCATGTCTATGGTCAGATCGCCCCTGGAGAACTCGTCGACGTCGGCTTGAAGGACGTTCAGGGATTTTGAAATCCTCCGGGCCAGCCAGAAGGACAGGGCGAACGCCAGCAGCAGAACAGCGACGGAGACTATGGACACTGCCGTGACCGAGGACCTTATCGCGGAGTACACTCCGTTCAGGGATTTTCCGGCGAACAGCATGCCCTTTCTCTCTCCTGTGCCGGGATCCGTGATTGGGGTGTACTGCGCCAGATACGGGACGCCAAAAATCTGTATCTCCCCGACGTAATCCTCCCCGTTCACCAGGACTCGATCGACCACCTCCTGGGTCGCGTCCGAGCCGACGGCCCTCTTACCGTTCTCGGTCAAGGTCGTGTTGATCCTCGTCTTACC
>JAISRP010000318.1 GCA_031273585.1 Synergistaceae bacterium | reverse complement strand
CCCCACATGATGGCGTTCACGATGCTCCTGAACGAGTCGTCGAGCAGTATGATGTCGCTCGCCTCCTTGGCTACGGCGGTGCCGGCGCGCCCCATCGCGAGCCCGACGTTCGCGTGGTTCAGGGCGGGGGCGTCGTTCGTCCCGTCGCCAGTGACCGCCACCACCTCGCCCAGCTTCTGAAGCGTCCGGACGAGCCTGAGCTTGTGCTGCGGCTTGGCCCGCGAGAGGATCTTCATGCCCGGCACGAGCTCCAGCAGCTCGTCGTCGGACTTCTCCTCGAACTCCGTCCCAGTCATGTGGACCGCGTCCAGGTCGTCCTGATCGGAGATCAGTCCGACCTGCCGGCCTATCTCCTTCGCGGTCTCCTGGTTGTCGCCGGTCACGATCTTGACGCCGATTCCGCTCTTAGCGCAGGCCCTTATAGCATCCGGGACCTCGGCCCGTATTGGGTCCGCTATGGCGGTAAAACCTATCCACGACAGCTCGGACGAGTTCTCCTCCGTGTGCCCCGTCGGCAGGCCGTCCGAGCCGCGGCAGGCAAATCCCAGCACCCTCATCCCCCTTCGCTGGTATGAGCGTATCCCATCCAGGACGCCGGACTTGACGTCATCAGTTATCGGCATGGGACGCCCCGACTCGTCGAGGAACGAGACGCACTTTGAGAGCACGACCTCCGGCGCTCCCTTGACGTGCAGGATATCGCCGTTCTTGGGCGAGCGCCCCCGGGTCGCCATGTATTTGCGCTCGGTCGAGAACGCCATCTGCTCGGTTATCTCGAACCCGTCCCTTATCGCGCGGTAGTCTATGCCGTTCGCCTCGAGCCAGAGGAGAAGCGCCGACTCCGTCGGGTTGCCCAGGGCCTCGACCTTCTCTCCCCTCGACAGGTGGGCCGTCGAGTTGGCGGCCATCGTCTCGTGTATCAGGGAGGCGTCGCCGCCATCCCCGCCTAGGAAGGGAAATTGCGTCTCGAACACGGTCATCTCGTTCTGGGTGAGGGTCCCGGTCTTGTCCGTGCAGATGACGGTGGCAGCCCCTATCGTCTCGCAGGCGTGCATCCTGCGGACGAGGTTGTTGGTGGCGGTCATCTTCCTCATGCTGTAAGCGAGGCTCAGGGTGACGCTCATGGGCAGGCCCTCGGGGACCGCCACGACGATGATCGTTATGGCGATCATGAAAAATTGCAGAAACTTCCGCCCCTCATCGAGGCCCGGCCACGAGGAGAAGGGCTCCGGCAGAATCGAGAGCGCCCACGAGGCGCCTGTAGCCAGCGCGAAGAACAGGACGCCGTATCCGATCTGCTTCAGCCACTTCGCAAAGCCCTCGTCCTCCAGCCACTCCGGGCGCGTCCTGGGATGACCCGTCACGTCGAAAAAGTCATACACTATCGGCAGCCACACCCTCGTCAGGGCTGTCATGACGGAGACTATTAGTATCAGCAGGAAAATCCATTGGGTACGCGCCATGACTATACTGCCGGTCACCGCGCCGTGTATCGTGAGCGCAGCGAACAGCAGCGCAGCGATGCCGAAACCCACTACCCCTATCAGCTTGCTCAAGCCGTCAAGCTGACGGTTCAGCGGCGTCTGCTCGTCAGTTTCCTCGGACGCCTCCTTGGCGGCGTGTCCGATCTCCGTGCCGTCGCCGACCGCGGTGACCCGGACGATCCCATGCCCCTCCCTCACCATGGTGCCCCTGTAGACGCAGTCGATGGGGTAGGCCGTCTGCTTGCCGCTCTCGCCCTCCGGCGTCTCGTCCGGCGCGAACTTCGGGACCGGGATGGACTCGCCGGTGATCTTGGACTCGTCGATCTGGAGCGAGATGGAGTGCGCTACGCTGGCATCCGCCGGGATCTCCTCCCCCTGTTCGAGGAGGAGGATGTCGCCCACGACTATATCCTTCTTGGGAACGGTGCGGTAATCCCCGCCCCTTATGACGCGGTAGTCCACGTCGTCGCTGACCTGGTTCAGCACGTCGAACTCCTTGCCGGCCTTGAACTCGTTTATGAAGGCCATCGTCGTCGCCAGCAGGATCGCTATGACGATGCCGATCGATTCGGTGTACTCTCCCTGCGCGAAGCCCACGAGGAACGATATTCCAGCCGCTATCAGCAGTATTCTGATGATGGGGTCCTCGAACTTCTCGAGGAAAAGACGCCACCACGGCGCCCTCTCCGGGGGAGTTAGGAGGTTCATCCCGTGCCGAGCCCTGCTCTCTATGACTTCCTCCTCTGTCAGCCCCTCGAAGTGGACCGCCGCTTTTTTCTCAATGCTCTCCGACATTCTTCAATCTCCAATCACTCGTTGGATCGGGCGCGGATTGCGCGCCGGTCATGTCCATGCGACACCCCTCGGGTTTCGCTGCCGGACGTCATACGTTGACGCCGAAATTTTTCGCGAGCGGCCCCAGGCCGCCCTTGTAGCCCTGCCCTATTGCCTTGAACTTCCACTCGCCCCCGTGGCGGTACACCTCGCCGAAGATCATGGCCGTCTCGACGCTGGCGTCCTCGGACAGGTCGTAGCGGGCTATCTCCCTGTCGTCGGCCTGGTTGACTATGCGGATGAAGGCGTTGCTGACCATTCCGAAGTTCTGCCTGCGGGCCTCGGCCTCGTGAATCGTGACTGCCACGGAGAGCCTCGACACGTTGGCCGGGACGCGCTTTAAGTCCACCTTGATCGCCTCGTCGTCGCCCTCGCCGGCGCCGGTGCGGTTGTCGCCGGTGTGCAGCACCGACCCGTCCGCCGATTTCAGGTTGTTGTAGAAGATAAAATCCGCGTCAGACCGGACGCGGCCGTTTTCCCCGAGCATGAACAGGCTCGCGTCAAGGTCGAAGTCCGCCCCCTCGGTCGAGCGGGTGTCCCAGCCCAGACCGATCAGTATCGCGGAGAGATTTGGGGCCTCCTTGTTCAACGATATGTTGCCGCCCTTTGTCAAAGACACCGCCATCGGTAAAAACCCTCCCAACTATAGCAATTTAAAATCAGAAGCCTAAAGGGCAAAGATTAAAACCCTCGCTGCCGCTGCAACCGCCCTCCCGGACTGACCCTACTTGCCGGGCAGGAGGCTGCCGATCCATTGCGTGAACCCTACGTGATTGCGGCTCTGAATCAACACGCGCCCCGGCCCCTGAAAGCGGCACACCATAAATTCCCCCGACGTCGCAGAGGACAGCCACCCCTTCGACGCCTTCTCGAAATTATATCTTATATTTTTCGGCCAGGCCACGAGGTGGTGATTGTCTATGATGATATCGCGCCCCGCCGGGATGTCCACTATGTGAATCGCGCCGAACGACTCCACGAAGAGCAGGCCCGTCCCGTTCGCCTCTAGGACGAAAAATCCCTCCCCGCTGAACAACCCCGATGTGAGGTTCTGCATCTTGGTGCTGATGGAGATCCCCTCAGTCGAGGCAAAAAAACCGCCCTTCTGAACGTAGTAGGGCGTGCCGTCCATCTCGAGATCCATGATCGCCCCGGGGTAAGTCGGCGCGAGCAGGGCCTCGCCGTCACCCCTCTCCGCCTTGATCGTCTGAAAGAAAAAATTTTCCTTGGAGAACATGCGCCCGATGCCCCCGAGGATTCCGCCCTCGAGCTTGCCGTCCACCGTGAGAGTCGTGTCCATAGTCACCATCGCGTCCGATTGGGCCTTTATCGACATGCCGTGTCGCAGCTTCACGCGAAGCATCGAGAACGCGCTCTCGGCGTACAGGATCTCATACTGTATCCCAGCCGCAGATTCCATGCGTACCACTCCTTTTCTTTGCAATTTAAAATTAGAAGCCTAAAGGGTAAAGATTGAAAACCCTTGCTGTCACCGCAACCGCCATCGGCAAAATTCCACGCGGTTTATTCAATCGGCTATACATCATCAATGCCGCCGAGGACAACGCGGCAATCCGACATCTCTGTCGCGGTTCGCTCACTTCCTCGTCGGCTTCCACCTGAAGCCAAAACCGTAGTGTTGGTCGCAGTCCTGGTGTCCGCTGAAGTACAGCTCGTCCTTTACGATCCTGACGTCGCTCCCGTCCGGCTCCACGCGCGCCGCGGCGCAGAATACGCTTTTTTCGTCCGGGTTGTTGAGCGGGACTAATATCTCGGCGCCGTCGCCGTGCCTGACCGTGACCCTGCCGTTCACTGCGGAGAACAGTGCCGTGCCCTCGTAGATCATCGCGAATATCACCATGAATCCGATCTCCTCCGGGCGGTACACATATATGTTCTCGCCGTCGGAGGACTCGCCGGAGCGGTCGTCCTTGTCCAAAAGAATATACGGCGGCTCGTCCCTCGACCCGAAGGCATTGCCAAGCGGCTGCACGACGCCTGACTTCCCGTCCTTCAGCCTGTACATGCACCCCAGGTCCAGGTCGACCGCCCGGCTCGCCCGGCGAAACCTGGCGAGGAACCCCGGCCTCACCGGCTCGTCCCATTGGAGGTTTATGTGGATGGGGGTCCCCTGGGGCTTCTTCGTCAGGTCTATCCTGCCGCTGTCGCCCCTCTTCTCGAGCGTTACCTTGCCGAGATTGACCTTGGGCGCGGGAGCGGGCGGCGCGGACAGCAAAACGCCCTCCCCGCCGAAGTGGGAGAGCAGCGCGTCCAGCCCGCCGTTGAAGCCCTGACCTATGGCGGACAGCCGCCACTGATCCTTGAAGTAGAGCTCTGCTGCCATTATGGCCCTCTCGTTCGAGAAGTCGCTCCCCGAGAAGCGATATACGAGCACGTCCTCCCCTCCCGATGCAATCACGAGCGAGCTCGGGCCGATGGAGCTCATACGGCCGTCCTCGAGAGTCACGGCAAATACGATCCTCGTTATGGAGGGCGGCAGGGTCCGGAGGTTAAGCCTGAACGCCGACGCATCCAGCCGGACGATGGACGAGCACGGGGACGCGCCCTGATCGTAAAATATGAAGTAACGCCCGTCGGAGAGGCGTCCCTCCCCGTCCAGGCCAAAGCAGCTCACAACCGCCCCGGACTTCGAGTCGACATTCAGGCTCAAGTCGAACTCCTGGGACGGGACGACGTCCGCCAACCTGATCTTCTGTCCGCGTATCACTTCCATGCGTCATCACATCCTTGAGGCGGTTTTGGGCGGGACCTCTGCGTTAAATCAGTCATCCAGGTTAGGTATGTGGTCCCATCTGTAGACGGCCTCGTCCGCTATGGCCAGCATCTCCCTGTCCCCGCCGCTGTTTCCGTAGGCAAATATTTTGGAGTATCCGTTCAGGTCGACCTCCGCGCGAATGCGGGCCACCTTCTCCGCGCCCCTGCAATTGGGCGTGCCGAGCCGCCCGGTCAGATATCCGTCCTCGACCTCGAGCTCCGTGCCGATGACAAGCACACCGTACCGCCGGGCCCAGAGCTCGCACCAGTCCTTCATCGATGCCGTCACGATGTAGACCGCGTCTCCCCGCTCGATGTGCTTTAAAAAAACCCGCATGGCCTCCGGTATCAGGTTTTTCTCTATCTCGCTGCTGGAGTAGTCCCTGGCGAATGACAGGTAGGATTCGTGAGGTATCCCCCTCCAGAGGACGCGGATCAGAGTCTCCTTGAGAAACGACCTGCCGAAACGCAGCGAGAGGACGGCGGACGCCGCAGTCCTGACGAGAGCCGACGCGACGCGCAACCTCCCGAAGTACCTGACGTTGAAATCCCAGAACGTGTCCCTGCGGGTCAGGGTTCCGTCAAAATCGAAAAAAGCGATCCGCTTCACCGCGCTAATTCTTGAGCAGGCAGAATCAGGCGCGCTGCCTGCACACACATAACGCGCATAATACACATGAGAACCTGACGCCCTATATACCTCATCTTCAACCCCTCCCCGGCGTTAAAATTATTTAAGGAAGCGCTGATTAAATCGCCCGAACGACATTTTGCCGTTTGAGGATGCAGAGCCGGTCAAGGTTTTAATCTTTACCCTTTAGGCCCCTAACGTTAAATCAGCCCTTATTTTAGGAAGACTTACCGAGTGTGATTATAATGGCTCGACCCCGACTGTCAACGCATGAGCCCCCGGCCGTCAGGACCCCGGCATTTATTTTTTGCGCTTCTCGGCAGGGGTATATTTTTACCCTCATCCGGGCCTTGCCCTCAGGCGCAAAGTATTTATTTTAGCGGGTATTTGGCAGATCATTTCCCCGTTATTTGAAAATCTTCCTTAAAATGCATGTTCTTTATCTTCGCGCGTTATAAATCGCCCCGCTCGAACCCACTATATAAGGTAGAGGGACATA
Source organism: Synergistaceae bacterium (assembly GCA_031273585.1). Classification (GTDB taxonomy): domain Bacteria; phylum Synergistota; class Synergistia; order Synergistales; family Synergistaceae; genus JAIRWR01. The sequence continues at coordinate 615 of JAISRP010000318.1, read as the reverse complement.
TTTACGCGAGGGGGGGTATACAGATGGCGAGGTTCGAGCTGATAAGCTGCAGACTGGCGATTCAGGTGTGCGTTGGAACATTGCCGAACGGCAGAAGTAGCCACAGGACTTTTTCGGTGAAAAATATAGACTTCGACGCGGATGCGGAGGCCATAGCGGATTTTGTGAGGGCGATATCGCCCATCCTGGCTTATCCTGTAACCTGTGTGCGGCTCGTGCGCAGATACCGAGTCGTGACTGACGAGACGGTCAACGCTCCAGAGGCGGCATTGTCCCGGCGTCCCTCTGCCGATCCAATTTCCAATAGCACCACATTTCTTATGTTGTCTCTTCTTGCCATATTGTCAGGTTGCGCATCGCTTCTGAATATGCCCGGCCTGGTTGGGGGCTGTTTCAAGCGAAAGAGACGCGGCGGTTTAAAAAAGTTGGTTTTGTGCGATAAACCTGCGGCGCTTACTTCGCTCCGTGTTTAATCAATATCTCCCGTATCTCTGGATTTTTATGCTCGGCTGCCAATATCAAGGGAGTCCGTCCATATTTATCCCGCGCGTTGACATCAACGCCTTTTTTAATCAATATCTCTATTACGTCCGCGTTGGGATTGGTCGCGGCTGC
>JAISRP010000269.1 GCA_031273585.1 Synergistaceae bacterium | reverse complement strand
CCTTGACCTTGACCATTAACCCTTGACCAGCGCGCGGGATGCCGCGCGTTATTTTATTTTAAGCGGCAGGCGTGCTGCGAGTATCAGGGCATCCTCTCCGTTGGAGTAATATCCCCTCGACCTCGACTGGTAGATAAAGCCGATCCTGGCGTAGAAGTCCCTGGCCGAGGTATTGGATGACCTCACCTCGAGACGCATCCTGCGGCACCCCCACTCCGCTGAGATCCCGTCGAAGCCCAGCATCAGCTGCGACGCTATCCCAAGCCTCCTGTGCTCCGGGCTGACGGCCAGGTTTTGCAGGTAGGACTCCGTCTCGTTCCGCCCCAGAACCCCATAGCCGACTATCACGCCGTTCAGCAGGGCCTTGAGGTATACTACCTCCCCCAGCTCGCTCAGGTCGTTCTCCAGCAGATAGCGTTTCCAGGGCGACGGGAAGCACGCGCACTCTATGGCGTAGAGCTCGTCGATATCCCCAGGGACGCAGAAGTCGATGTCGGCTATCTGCATGGGGGGCCTCAGAGTATCCTGATCGTGTCCTCTCGGCCCGGGCCCACGCCTATGAGCCCGACTTTCGCGGAGGCCGACTCCTCTATGAAGGCGACGTAGTCGCGAGCCGCCTCCGGCAGGTCCGAGACGCGCCTGCAGCCCGATATGTCCTCGCTCCACGGCTTGAAGCTCCTGTACACGGGGGTGACGCGGCCGAGGGCCGCAGCGGACCCGGGGAACGCGTCCCGCCGCTTGCCGTCGATGTCGTAGGCCACGCAGACTCGCAGCTCGTCGAAGCCCGAGAGGACGTCCAGCTTCGTGAGGGCTATCGAGTCCAGCCCGTTCACCTTAACGGAGTAGCCGAGCGCAACGACGTCCAGCCAGCCGCAACGGCGCGGACGTCCCGTCGTGACGCCGAACTCCGCTCCGTTTTTGCGGAGCAGATCCCCAGTTGAGTCCTTGAGCTCGGTCGGGAACGGCCCCTCGCCCACCCTTGTGCAGTAGGCCTTGGCCACCCCGATCACCCTGCCGATCCTGCCGGGGGATATGGCCCCTCCCGTGCAGCAGCCGCCTGTGACGCAGCTCGAGCTCGTGACGAACGGGTACGTGCCGTGATCGACGTCGAGCAGCGTGCCCTGAGCGCCCTCGAACAGAATTTTTTTGCCGGACGTGAAGGCCGCGTCTATCTCTGACATCGAGTCGCCGACGTAGGGGGCGATGAACCTCCCCCACTCCAGGGCGTCCTCGTAGAGTTTTTCAAATTCAAAGGGCGCCTCGCCGTATATTTTCTCGAGGATGGGGTTCTTCTCCTCGAGGTTGAGTCTCAGTTTTCCCGCGAGGACGTCGGGCAGGACGAGGTCCTCCGCCCTGATCCCAATGCGGTTGTACTTGTCGACGTAGCACGGGCCTATTCCCCTGCCGGTCGTCCCGATGGCAAATCCCTCTCCGTGCCGGCTCCTGCGGGCCTCAGCCAGGACGTCGAGTTTTTTGTGATACGGCATGACGATGTGGGCCGAGCCGCTCACGACGAGCCTTGTGCCGATGCTCTCGGGCGACGGGTCGAGGCCCGTTATCTCCTCCCGGAGTTTCTCGGGGTCCACCACGAGCCCGTTTCCTATTATGCAGAGGCGGTTCGGGTAGAGCATTCCCGACGGCAGCAGGTGAAAAACGTACTTTTTGCCGCCCGCAACGACCGTGTGCCCGGCGTTCGCGCCCCCCTGATACCTCACGACGACCTGGGCGTCCTCCGCTAACACGTCGACGACCCTCCCCTTGCCCTCGTCGCCCCACTGGGCGCCTATCAACACCTGTACCTGAGCATCTTCCAACCTACATGTCTCCCTTCCGGAGTTCACGTTCTTCCATCATCTGCGGCAGCGTGACGAGTCTGACCCGAGCCCCGCTCAGGTCAGACTCCGCTAAATTCTCGAGAAATTCTACGGTCTCCAGCCTCATGTGACATATAGCCACAGCCGAACCGGTCTTGGCCACAACGTCCATCGCCCTCTCGAGCTCGGCCATGATCCTCTCCCGGCCCTCGTAGTGGTCTATGAAGAATGAGTTCCGGGCGGCCCTGACTCCTGAGGCCACCGCCGCGCTGTAGCCGACGGTCCCCGCTATGGTGTGGCTGTCCAGGAAGAAGAGGTCCCGCTCCTTCATGACGTTCATGACAGCCCTCATCGTGGCGGCATCCGACGTTGCCTTGGATCCCCTGTGGTTGCTGATGCCAAATGCTCCAGGGAGCGAGTCTATGAGCGGAAGTAAGGCGTCCCTTATCTCCCGGTCCGTCATGCCGACGCCGATTGCGTAGTCATCGCGCCGGCCCCTGTGACCGGCCCTGCCGTCCGGGTCGCCGAACGCCTGCATCGGAACGTGGGTGATGTATGGGATGCCCTCCCGGTCCAGGGACAGGGCCAGCTCCCTGCTGTACCTCGCCCCCGGTATTATCGCCCAGGTGAGGGGCAGATCGAGCGATATGACGCGATTGGCTAACGCCATGCTGTAGCCCCCGTCGTCCAGCACGAGTGCGAGCATCGGCCTGGGGTCCAGAACGTCCCCTGAGGCATCGCCGCCGATAATCCCGGACACGGCATCGAGGGCAAGCTCGTCAGAGCTCGCCGGCGCATCATCCGACGCGGCGTCGGAATCCGGCAGGTCGGGACTCGTCTCCGCGTCCGAGGGGACGGCGAGGTCCTGAGACCGGGACGCGGCGGGACCTCCCCGGTCCGGCTGGACGTCCCCGCTTACCTGCGCGTCCTGCCCCGGAGGGCCGTCAGGATCGCCCCCGCTCGAGAGCCACGAGGTGAGAAGCGCCCCAATGAGCGCACCGATCACGAAGACGGCGCACCAGTAGTAGAGCGGCCGCTGTTTTCTCTTCATGCTGTACCTCGCGTATTTTATCCATATCACCCCTTGGCGATTGTCTGCCCCCTGAAAAATTCGTCCTGGCTATTTACGCAATCCTCTGTTCATTTCTTGGGGGCCAGAAGCACGTTCTTCATGACGCCCAGCGCCTTCTGAAGCTGCTTGTCCTCAGATCTGTCCGTGGTCGGGCCGCCCTCGACGGCGTAGTCCGGGATGAGCCCCTTGTGGTCTATGACCTTGCCGGAGGGGGTCGTGTACCGCGCGATCGTCACGTACATCCCCGCGTTGTCCGGCAGGTTGAAGAGCGACTGGACCGAGCCCTTGCCGTAGCTCTTCTGGCCGACCAACGGTCCCCGCTCCCTGTCCTGGATCGCGCCCGCCACTATCTCGGAGGCGCTGGCGCTCCCCTCGTTTATCAGCACGACGACCGGAAGCTCCGTTGCGTTCCCCTCCGTCGCGTACATGGCGTCGTCGAAGCGATTGACCCGGCCCTTTATGCTCACGACGAGCCCGCCGTTCAGAAACTGCGAGGCGACGTCGACCGCCACGTTGAGCAGTCCCCCTGGGTTGTTTCGCATGTCGAGCACGATGCCGGACGAGCCGTTCGTCTCGGCCTCGCTGATCGCGTCCGCGAGCTCGGATGACGTCTTGTGGTGGAAGTTGTTGAGCTTTATGTACGCCACGCCGTCCATCATCTCCAGCCGCACGGTCTTGATATTTATGACCTCCCTCGTCAATTTGAAGGACAACAGCTCGTCCTCGCCGGTCCTGCGCATCCACACCGTCACATCGGTGTCCGGCGCGCCGCGGAGCAGCTTGACGACGTCGTTCTGATCCATGCCGGTCACGACCTTGTCGTCAACCTTGACTATCTCGTCCATTGGCTTGACGCCAGCCTTGTCGGCCGGGGTGTCCTCTATCGGGCTTATGACGAGTAGCTTGCCGTCGCGGGACCCGATGTACATGCCGAGGCCACCGTACTCGCCCTCCATTTCGAGGCTCTCCTCCCGCAGCTGCTCGGGCTCAACGTACCTCGTGTAGGGGTCGTCGACCGCCGAGACCATGCCCTTCATGGAGCCGAAGAACAGCTTCGCCTCGTCGGTGGGCTCGCTTCCGTCGACGTAGTACATCTCTATTATGGAGCGAGCCTGCCTCATTATCATCAAGTTCTGCTGCGAGAAGGGCAGGAGACGCGCCCACTCGCTGGCGCCGTATGCGGAACCGGCGATGATCAAGGCCGCCGCGAGCAATCCGCCCAGAACCGTTCCGAGCAGAACATCCCTGAATCTCCTGAACATAGCTATCCCGGCTTTCATCAGATTATTTTATGACCGCGCGCAAAAACTATTGCAGGTACTTCATCGGGTCCGTCGTGTTCCCGTTCACCCTGACCTCGAAGTGCAGGTGATTGCCGGTCGCCACTCCGGTCGAGCCGACCTTTCCAACGATGTCCCCCATCTTGACCTTTGCGTTCTCGGCGGCGTCTATGCCAGACAGGTGCCCGTAGACGGTCGTGAGGTCGCCGCCGTGATCGAGTATTACGACCTGCCCGTAGCCGCGCAGCCAACCCGTGTAGAGGACCTCTCCGTCAGCCGCGGCGCGGACAGGGTCGCCCCTGTTGCCGTCGATGTCGATGCCCGTGTGGGTCGCCTTCGTCTTGAAGACAGGGTGCACCCTCGTGCCGTAGGGGCTCGTTATCTTGCCCCTCAGGGGCCAGGCTATCTTGCCGCCCTTGAAGTAGAGCGGGGTCGCGGCGCTCCTGTTTGCCTGCTGCAGCTTCTTCTTGGCGGCCAGGAGCTCCTTGACCTTTCCCTTCAGCTCCCCGGACGCCTTCAGCAGCTCGTCCTGCTCTGCCTGGAAGAGCGCCTTGTCCTTGCGCACCCTATCGAGCAGCCTGTTCCGCTCCTGTGACGTCTTCTGTATGTTGACCTTCTGACTCTCCAGCTCCTTGTTCCGGGACTCGAGCTCCGCCTTCTGCTTCACGAGCTCCGCCCTCGCTTTGTCCAGGGTCTCCTTCTGAATCTGGAGCTCCGTGATGAGGGCCTTGTCCTGGTCCGCTATGCGAGCTAGGAGATACGACGTCGCAAGGGCGTCCTGAGCCCCGTTCGCGGACATGAAGAGGCTGAACTCCGACGCGCCCCCGAACTTGTAGACCGCCACCATGCGGCCGGTGAGCAGGTTCTTGGCCCTGTCTATCTTGCCCTCCGTCTCGTTTATCCTCTCGGTCGTCTCGAGCAGCCTGGCCGCTATCTGGTTGCGCTTGAGGACCGTCACGTTGAGCCGCTGCTCGGCCTCGGCGAGCCTGCCGCTAAGGGTGGATATCTCCCTTATGACGTTCTGCTCCTTCTTTTTTGCGTCGTTCAGCTTGCCCCTGCTGGTCTTTATCTGGTTTTCGATCTTCTTGAGCTGCTTCTCCTGCGCGTCGAGCTGTCTTTCGAGGTCGCCGTTGTTCTGCGGAGAGGCGGCGCCGGACGGACCCGCTCCTCCCAGACACAGCGACGCCGCCATCAGCGCGGCGCATAATGAGGCCGTCTTCCACGATCTCCGTTCAAATATTCTCATCCTAGCATCTCCCCTCTCTCGCGCGCCGCTCAGGGCGCGCTTCATAAATAATCGCGCGCACGAGGCGCGCCTCAGACGTCACAGCGGCCTCATGGCCCTCTTCGTGAACGTCTCGACCGCCACGAGGCTCGCTATCAGGCTGACCGTGGCCCCGGCCCCGACGAGTATGAGGCCGAGCTCGATTACGACCGTGCCGTTCTCCAAAAATGGGAGAAACGGCAGTATGTCCTTCAGGCGGGCTATGATCCCGCTGTAGCTGAACGCAAGGAGAGAGCTCGCGCCGAGCGACCCGAGTCCGCCCAGGATGATCCCCTGCAGGACGAAGGGCATCGCGACAAAAGTGGGCGTCGCTCCCACCATAAGCATTATCCCGATCTCCTCCTCCTTGGAGTACACCGCTATCCTTATAGTGTTGAACAGCACCACCGCGCTCGCGGTGATCGCCACTATGAGGATGGCGAATGAGAACTGACCCGCGAAGTGCGAGAACTGGGACAGCTTCTCAGCTAACTTGCCCGCGTAGACGACGTCCGTCACCTCCGTCATCGCCGACAGCGAGAGGGCCACGCTCTCGACGCTGCTTGCCCGGTCCACCCATATCTCCAGGCTCTCGGGAAGTGGGTTCTCGCCGAGGAGCTCCATCACCCCGGTCCAGTCCCCAACACGTCCCTGAATTTTTTGGAGGGCCATCTCCTTCGTGATGATCCCGACCTTGACGACGTGCTGGATGCCGGTCACCTTCTGCGCCGTCTCGTGCGGGTCCGCCCTCGGGGATAGGTATGCCTGAACCGAGAGCTCGCCCTCCAGGATGTTTACGATGTGCCTCGTGTTGAGCACCAGGAGGACGCTCGCGCCTATGAGGTAGAAGACGGCCATGGACGTCAGTATCGTCAGCGCGGAAAGGCCCCAGTGCCTCAGTATCAGCCTGGACGCGTCCCTGATCGCGTACTTAAAGCTCCCCATCGAGATTGTACCTTCCCCGCTTCTCGTCCCTGACCACCCTGCCGGCCTTTATCCCGATGACGCGCTGTCTGTAGGCGTCGACGAGGTACTGGTTGTGGGTCGCCATGATGACGGTCGTGCCGAGGGCGTTGATGGATATTATGAGCTGCATTATCTCCTCCGCCGTGTGCAGGTCCAGGTTGCCGGTCGGCTCGTCCGCCAGGAGGACCGACGGCGCGTTCACGATGGCCCTCGCCACGGCTACCCTCTGCTGCTCGCCGCCCGAGAGCTGCGGGGGGTAGAGAAACCGCCTGCGCCAGAGATTCACCTGATCTAAAATCTCTCCCGTGCGCTCCTTGACCTCCCTCGGCGGCGCGCCCAGGACCTCGAGCACGAACGCCACGTTTTCAAAGACGTTGAGATGAGGGAGGAGCAGAAAATCCTGAAATATGATGCCGATGTCCCTCCTGAATATGGACAGGTCGACCCTGCTTATCTTGCGCAGCGAGAACGACCCGACCGTTATCTGTCCCCTGGTCGGCGCGACCTCCCTCGTTATGCACCTGAGAAGCGTGGTCTTTCCGGACCCGGTCGGTCCGACGAGATATACGAACTCGCCCTTCGGTATTTCCAGGTAAACGTCCTCGAGGGCGGTGATGTCCGGGTAGAAGATCTTGCTGACGCCTGAGAATCTGATATCCATTTTTACCTCCTGCGCATGGCCCATACCTGCACGACATTATGCACTATCTCGCGGTGAGTCAGCCCGTAATACTCCTGCAGCTCCTCCGACGCCCCGCTCTGCCCGAACTCGTCCTCTATGCCGACGCTCCGGAGCGGGACCGTGTAACTGCGGCTCAGGCACTCCGCGACGGCGCCGTAAAGCCCTGCGATACTAGTATGTTTTTCGGCGACGACGCAGCAACCGGTCCTCCTGACGGATGCGAGAAGCGTCCGCTCCGGGAAGGGTTTGATGCTGTAGCAGTCTATTATCTCAGCCATCAGCCCCTGCTGCGCCAAGATGCGGGATGCCTCGAGCGCCTCGGCCACCATGACGCCGTTGGCGCATATCGTGACGCCGTCGCCCTCCGACAGCAGCCTGGCTCCGCCTATGTGAAAATCCAGGTCATCCCCCTGGTATATATCCGGGACATCGGCGCGGCTGAGGCGGACGTAGGCCGGTCCGTCGCAATGCAGCAACTCGCGCGCGAGCACGTACGCGCTCCTCCTGTCCGCCGGAGCCACGACCGCCATGTTCGGAAGGAGCCTCATGAGGGCGAAGTCCTCGTTCATCTGCCTGGCGGCGCCGTCACTGTCAAGCGCATCTCCGCCCTGAAGTGATGATAGCACTACTTTCAAATTAGGAACAGCCACGGCGGCCCGTATCTGCTCATAGGCGCGCGCCACGAACAGCGGGAACTCGGGCGCGGATACGAAGACGCGCCTGCCCCCGAGCGCCAGCCCGGATGCCGCGAGCACCATGTCCTGCTCGGCCGCGGGGCCGCTGACGCGAACGCCGCCGCCTGATTCCGCCCAGCCTGGCGTCAGAAACACGACGTCGCGCCTCTCCCGCCCTATTTCCGCGAGCGCCTCGAAGTACCCGGAGACTATTCCGCCGTCAGGCGCCATCTTCAAAGACCCTGCCGCTGCCCGATTGACGCTCCAGCAGAGAGAGCGCGTGTTCCATCTCGTCGTCCGACATCGGCCGGACCGAATCCTCAAGGACGCCCGCGGACGAGAGCCCCTGATCCACGCGAGTGCGCACGAAGACCGCCTTGGGCCTGCCGTCGCCAAAGTCGAGTCCAGAGAACG
>JAISRP010000263.1 GCA_031273585.1 Synergistaceae bacterium | reverse complement strand
GCCGAAGGCAAAGGCCAGAATCGATGCTAATATATGATAGACGCGGACGTAAAAATCCAAATCAAACACCCCTTTATTATAAGGAAGGAGAGATATTCATGCCTGTGATCCATGTAAATCTGCTCGAGGGCCGTTCCACCGACGCAAAGCGCGCGCTCGCGGCCGACGTGACTCAGGCCGTATGCAGGCATCTGGGCGTAAAGCCGGCTCAGGTGCGAGTCATATTTCACGATGTGCGCAGGGAGGACTGGTCCGTGGGCGGAGTCCTCTACTCCGACAGGGACGATGGCGCTTCGGCGGACCTCGGCGCCCCGTAGTGCTCCTTAAAGCGCCTGTGCTGGGCCAGCCACTGATCTGGGGCCTCCAGGACCATCCTCTCGACCGTCGCGTTTATCCTCGCCGTGATGTCCGCCACGGTTTCGTCGCGGCTGCGGCACGCCTCCCACTCGATGGGGCCGCCGATCCGTATCTTGTGCCTGCACGGCGATATCCTGTGCGAGAATATCGGGATCAGCGGCTTTTTGGTGAGATACGCGAACACCGCCGCCCCCGGTGATGTCGGCGTCTTTACCCCGAAGAACGGCGCCCAAACCCCCCCGTGTCCCCCGTGCTGATCCGGGAGAATGCCCAAAAATTCGCCCCTCCGCAGCACGGCGGCGGCGCGGGTCATGGGGACGGTCTTTGACATGCTGACGACGCCAACCCTCGACCTCATGCGCTCCATCATGCCTCGGTCGTCAGTCTCCTGCACTATGGCCGTGACCCTGTGCCCCCTCTGCGCCAGCCACGCCGCCACGAGTTCCCAGTTGCCGACGTGTCCCGTCAGGAGGATCGCGCCGCGTCCGTCCAGCGAGTCGAGCAGAGAGGCGTTCTCCGAGTCCGCCCACTCGAGCGCCAGCCTCGGGTCTCGCTGAAGCATGAGAAACTCTATCGCGGTCCAGACGAGGTGGTCGTAAGTTCCCCTCAGTATCCGGCGAATCTCCTCGTCGCTCTCGTCCGGCAGCGCCAGCCTGAGGTTCCAGAGCGCCACATCCCGCCTCGGTGCGGCGGCCCTCATGAAAAATGACAGGACGGCCGCGATCGAGTTCGCCCTGGCGCCGGGGCGAAGCAATTTCGATAAAACTCCCGCCGCCGTCTCCTTCCAGCCCATGCCAGCAGTGAACGGCGAACGCCGTCTATCCCCCGCAGCGCAGAAGGCGGAAGTCCTTTTTGCCGACGCGCACCTGTACGTAACCCCCTGGAAGGATATCGTCCGAGGTTATCTGCCTCGTCTCGTCGCTCTGCTTTTCGCCGTTAAGATATATCCCGCCCTCTTTTATCTTGCGCTTCGCCTCGCCCTTCGAGGAGACCCCTCCCGATATCACGAGCCCCTCAGTGAGAGGTGTCGGGATCGAGATATCCCCGGTCGGGATCTCCGCGGCGAGGGTGTCGAGGATTTCGGCGGACGCCGATCTGATATCTTTCTCGCCGAATAGTATGGAACTCGCCTCGCGCACGCGCCGCGCGGCGTCCGAGCCGTGAACCCGCTCGGTCATATCGAGGGCGAGTTTTTTCTGCGCCTCCCTGCGCTCGGGGTGCGCGGTGTGGCTGGAGATCGTGTCCGCTATCTCCTCCAGGCTCGCGAACGAGTAAATCCTGTGCAGGCTCTCGATGTCGCGGTCGTCGGCGTTAATCCAGAACTGGTAGAACCTGTAAGGACTCGTCCTCTTGGGGTCGAGGTACACCGCGCCCTCCTCGGATTTGCCGAACTTCTCGCCCGATGCCGACAGCAGCAGCGAGAACGTGATTCCGTAGGCGGAGCCCCCGCTGCGCTTGCGTATCAGGTCCATGCCGCCGATGATGTTCACCTGCTGGTCGTTGCCGCCCATCTGCAGGCAGCAGTCCAACTCGTTGTACATGTGGTCGAAATCCTCGGCCTGCAGCAGCAGATACGATAACTCGGTGTATGTGATGCTCTTGTCCGGGTCCTCGATGCGGCTGCGGACGTAATCCCTGTTTGTCAGAAAACTCACCGGGAAGTACTTGCCGGTGTCCCTTAAAAACTCTATGAAGCCTATCTTCGAGAGCCAGTCGTAGTTGTTTGCCGCTATCGCGGAGTTAGCCCCGCAGTCGAAGTCTAGAAATTTGGCGAGCTGCGCCCTTATGCAATCCACATTGTGCATCACATGATCAATTGAGAGCAGTTGGCGCTCCTTCGTCTTGCCCGACGGGTCCCCGATCATGCCGGTGCCGCCGCCGGCAAGGGCTATGGGCCGGTGCCCCAGCCGCTGGAGCCACGCGAGCCCCATTATCGGCACCATATTGCCGACGTGAAGGCTGTCCGCGCTGGGGTCGAAGCCGACGTAACCCGTGACCATCTCCCTCTCCATCTTTTGCCCGAGTTCCTCAGGATTGCTGCACCACTCGACGAACCCGCGCCGCGACATTATCTCGCAAAAGTTCTGAGGCATAGTATCTCTCCCTTACAGATTGCCGGACCGTGACGCAATGGGTCCAGCAGGTTTTTTTGTATCGTGGCGCCGCAGAGTCAATAGTACCACACGGCGTGCCCCATGGTGTCCCTCTCCCACACCACGAACACTCTGCCCATATTGCTCATCGTGTCGCGGAGGCGGTTCGTAGACTCGCTGTCGACTAAGTCCTCTCCGTCGGGGTTCAGCATCGCGTTTATCGACGGCATCTCCGCTAGGGCCATCCCCAGGCGGGGGAGGTCCACGAACATCCAGCCCACAGCGGACGTCTCGTCCGGGAGAAGCCGGGGCACATCGGGGTTTCTGTCGACGTCTGGGTCGGTCAGGCCGATGATAGTCCTCTCCTCGCTGCCGGCGGCGAGGACGGTAAATGGCATGTCCGTCACCCCTCCGTACTCTTACC
>JAISRP010000209.1 GCA_031273585.1 Synergistaceae bacterium | reverse complement strand
CCCGCCTATCGAGAAGCTCGACGATCTTCCCTATATCTCCGGCAATCTGCAATCACTGGAAAGAGGCGTTCTTGCCCGCTCAAGGGGCATGTCGGTCATCTCAGGCAGAGGATGTCCGTACCGTTGTGCTTTCTGCTACGAGGGCAAAAACGGGCATACGGTGCGCAGGAGGAGCGTCGCGGCAGTCATGTCCGAAATACGGAGCCGTCTCCGCAACAACCCCTCCGTAAAATATATCTTTTTCGGCGATGACACGTTTACACTGGATAAAAAAAGAGTGGGAGATTTTTGTCTCGAACTTCGCAAACTCAAGGAGGAACACGATTTTGTGTGGTTCGCGGACGCGCATGTCGGAGTGATAAAGCGTTTCCCTGAGATGGTCGCGATGATGGTCGAGGCGGGGCTTGTCCGTATGCAGATAGGAATAGAGAGCTGCTGCCAGAAAGTTATGGATCTTTATAACAAGAATGTTAAAAAACAAGATCTGTTCGACGTCATTGATATATGCAAAAGGGCTGGGCTGCCTCAGCTCGTGGGAAACATTATAATAGGGGGCGCAATGGAGACGCGGGAGACTCTCGCCGAGACCTTCGAGGCTGTGGATGAAATGTACCGCCGAGGGGGGGTGATGATGGAGGTCGTAAGCACATTTTATACCCCGTTTCCAATGACGGCGATGACTGCGGACCCGGATCGTTTTGGCATAATCGTGAGGGATTGGGAGGGGCTCTCGTCGAACGGAGATTTTCCGCTCGTGGAAACGCATGATCTGTCGTTATCGGATCTGGCCGATTTCAGGAAAAATTTTTTCTTCGGAGTGACCGGGACGATGAACAGGATGCTGGATGACGGCGCGGTGCCCGATGCCGAAATACTCAATTATTATCGCGTCTGCAAATATGGGCTGCACGGCCTATGGGATCAGTTCGCGCTGTCGCGGAGGCCTCTTGCGGACGCGCAATACCGCGAAAGAGTCGACGGCGAAGGCCTACTGCGCGATTATTCGGACGACAGGGTAATGGACGCTCATCCGAAGCGTACAGTGTGCTTGAGCCTCACGCCCGGTTTTGAAGGGGAAATAGCGTCAATCGGAGGCTACGTGCTCTCTCCGTTGGAGGAATACATACTGCGGCTCGCGAGCGGTAAGATAGCGTTGCGCGATGTGATAGACCGGCTGGACGCGTCTTTTGGGGGGAATTTCACTGACAGGGGTGAACTGGCTCAGCAGGCGATGGAGTCGCTGAAGAAGATGGAAGATCATGGACTGTGCGTCATGGGACGTCCGCTGAACTCGTTTCACGCGGAAATCGCGGGCTCCGGCGGGCCTGAATCCGGCAGGGGAAATAAGGTTCTGATCTTCAGGCTGGATGTCTCATTAGCTGATCGCTTACGGACTGACGATCACAGCAACGCCAGCGCTCTCGGCGCCTTTATTCTGGCGGGCTGGCTCGACGCGCGCGGCTATGACGCGTATGTGCGCAACTGTCGCGCTGGGGATGTGGAGCGTGTCGTCTCCTCCTTCGACGCGGGTGAAATTGCGGCCGTTGGTTTCTCGGCCGATAACGAGAACAGGCTTCTGGTGAAAAAATTGAGCCGCGCAGCCGCGGAGCGCGGGCTGCCGGTGGTTATAGGGGGACCCGAGTCCCGGGCGCTGGGAGAGGGTTTTCTGCGTGAATCTCTGGCATACGCCATAGTCGTCGGCGAGGGCGAGATCACGTTCGCAAGGCTGCTCGACGCCATGCGCGCAGATGAAGACATATCCGGCGTTCCGGGACTCCGCTTCATTGATAAAACCGGCCGATACGTCGACACAGGGCCCGGGGATATCGTGGAAAATATGGACGATATTCCTTTCCCGGCATACCATAAGAGCCTCGGAGAGGTGGATGTTTCAAGCCTTTATATCATGACCGGCAGGGGATGCAAATACGCCTGCTCCTTCTGTCATGAGAGTTCCCATAAAAGCCCTCCGCGCAGACGCAGCGTCGGCAATGTGGTTGCCGAGGCGAGGCATTTTTTGTCCTCGTATGATGAGCTGAAATACCTCATGTTTTGCGACGACACCCTCGTGTCGGATCCGGATTGGCTGAGGGCGTTCTGCGCCGAATTGAAAGAGCTGCGCAGGGAATTCAGTTTCGATTGGTACTGCGAGGCGGACGTCATCTCGCTTGCGGAAAATCCGGACATGATACCCATGATGGTCGACGCCGGGCTGGACAGGCTCCAAATCGGCATCGAATCCGCCGATCCGGAGATGCTGCGGGTGTACCGGAAAAACATAACGCCCGAAATGGTCCTGAGCGTCGTGGAAGCGGCGTACAGCGCCGGCCTGAACAATATGTTCGGCGCCATCCTCGTAGGCGGTCCGTTTGAAAACAGGGGGCATATAGAGAAGAACATGGCTTACCTGGAGCGCCTGCTCCGCGCCGCACCGGGCATGATAGAGGTAGTCCCCAGCATACTGATGCCGTATCCGCTCACCGACATTGGAATGCACCCTGAAAAGTACGGCCTCGTCATAACGGATCCGGATGGGATATGCAGCCTCTCCGACTATCCGGTGATGCGCAGCGCCGAGATGAGCGAGAGGGAGATTTTAGCCTCTTACATGGATTTCGTGCGGTTAGGGGTAAGCGTTGTGGGGAAAATGCTGGATGAGGGCGTCATTTCGCACGAGTCCATCCTCAGGAGCTTCAGGTCCGCACTCGGGCGGCGCTCATTCTGGAAAAACGCTATCCTTCACCACAGGCCGCAGATGGAGCATTTTTACAACGTGCTGTCGCGTGAGGCGGCGCGCCGCGTGGAGGACGTCCCGGACGAGGCCCTTCCGTCATGGAGGCCGCAGCGCATGGTGGAGATGTGGCACGACGTAAGCTTTAAGAGGGGCTATCCCACTCTGGCGGGCGAGGCGCTCTCTCCTTTCGAGTTTGAAATTCTTAAACTCTCCACGGGGAAACAGACCATCGGTGAAATCGCGTCGATCCTCCATGAAAAATATGGAGCGCCGTTCGGAGAGACCGAGGGCGAATTTTTGGACAGGGTGCTCGAACAGATGAAGCGATTCTCCGAAAAATATCAGATGCTCGTCGTGCCCTATTAAGGATGCGGAAGAAGTTGGACGTCATCCTGTGCCACCTGCACCGGCCACTGTATGAAAGCCCTCACGACTACTGCGGGCTGTTTTATCTCGCGGCCTGCCTCGAACGCGCGGGCTATTCGCCTCATGTCTATCATGGAGAGCCGGAGGGGCTCTTCAGGCATATCGACGAAATAGCGCCGTCCGCGATCGGTTTTGGCTGTGACTTCGACAATGTGCGGACAGTGGAGGCGCTTTCCGCGCAACTGGCGGAACATTACCGCGTGCCGATGATCGCGGGCGGGCCCCAGAGCGCCGGCATGGGAGAGGAGTTTCTGCGGGCCGGCGGCTGCGGGTATATATTGCGGGGGGAGGCCGAACGCACTCTTCCTTTGCTGCTCGACTGCGTCCTGCGGGGCGAAGGAGACCTGGGCGCGACGCCCGGGCTCGTCTGGCTGGACGGGGGAGTCTATCGTGAAAACCAGCCGTATATTCCGGAGGAAAACCTCGACTCGCTTCCCCGCCCGGCGTATCACTGCTCGCTTCACAAAAATCGTAAATACGGCGGTTCCGTCTTCACCGGCAGAGGCTGTCCGCACAGCTGCGCCTTCTGCGCGAGCGGAGCGGGCGCATCTCGCCCCCGGTTTAGAAGCATTCAGGACGTCATGGATGAGATTCGCGAAAACCTCGACCGCCGCGCGGATATAAAATACATCACAGTCCTTGACGATACCTTCACGACCTCCAGAGGGCGAGTGCTGGATTTTTGCGCCGGTATGAGGGAAATCCGCGCGGCCAGAGATGTGGTATGGTACTGTGAGTGCCATGTGGGTTCGATGTATGGCTGGCGCGACGTGCTGCCCGAGATGATAGACTCCGGCCTCATACGCCTCCAGATTGGAGTGGAGTCCGGTGATCCCGGCACGCTGCGAACGTATCGCAAGACATCCAGCGTGGAGCAGATCGAGGATTTTGTGTCCTATGCCGTTTCATGCGGGATAGCGCAGATCGCCACGAATTTTATAGTGGGCGGCCCGGAGGAGGACTCAGACACGACTCCTGGGTTCATCCGCAGGCTGATTCAAAGCGCTCCGGCGGTCATAGACGTAATAACGGGTTTTCTGCGCCCTTATCCCGGAACCGACATAGCGAGGGAACCTGAAAAATTCGGCCTCGTTCTGCATGACCCCGCGGGCGCGTTCGCTCAGGACGATTTTCCGAGCGTCTCGCCGTCAGGAGTGACGCAAAAGGATGTCGTAGCCCTGAGGCAGCGGTACAACAGGCTGATAAGGGACACGATGAAAGAGTTGATAGCGTCGGGGAGACTGCCCATGAGCGCGGTAATGCGTCAATTCGACGCGGCCATGCGGTACGGCATGCGGAGCCGCTGGTTCGCGGAAATAGAGGATAACAGCCTCGCGTACGAGTATTATTACGCCTGCTACATCGGAGAAGGGGGGAACGGCGCGGTTGACCCGAACCGAACGCTGCCGCAGCGCACATTCGAGTTTTGGCGCTATGTCCTGGAATCCGGC
>JAISRP010000191.1 GCA_031273585.1 Synergistaceae bacterium | reverse complement strand
CGGTCCTCTGCCTGAGGTATTTCAATGATATCGACCCCTGAATCCAGGGAGAAACTACTTGTGGATCTCGTGAGGATTCCAAGCGTTACGTCATCCCCTTATGAAAATGACGCTGCTGTTTTTGTATTTGATCGCCTGTCAGGGCTGGATTATTTCAAGAAAAATCCGTCTCATCTGTCCATGATATCCACCCCGCTGGAGGGCGATGAATCGCGCCCCCTTCACTCCGTCGCGGCGCGGATGATGGCGCCCGCCGCCACAAAGAAGACGGTAGTCTTTGTGGCTCACTACGACGTAGTGAATGTCGATGTTTATGGGGAGCTTGCGGAATACGCCTTCGAACCGTACGAACTGGCAATGCGCCTCGACCCTGACGAGCTGCCGGAGAGAGCGGCTCATGACCTCCTGTCGGGGGATTATCTTTTTGGGCGGGGGATCATGGACATGAAGTGCGGCCTGGCCCTTGAAATGGAGCTGCTGCGGGACTATGACGCGGATCGGAAACTGTTCGACGTAAACGTGATACTGCTTGCGGTCCCGGACGAGGAAAACAACAACTGCGGCATGAGGGGGGCTGTCCGCTATCTTGCCGATTTGAAAAATTCGGAAGGGCTCGAGTACATAGCCGGCATAGACACGGAGCCCGGAGACCCTGGGCTGCCGGACGCCAAAAATCAACTCGTATTCCTCGGCGCGCTCGGTAAGATGCTTCCCGCTTTTTATTGCGCCGGAATCGAGGCCCACGTGGGCAACTACTATCGGGGCCTGTCCTCCGCGCTGCTGTCCTCCCAGATAGTCTGCGCAGCCGAGGCATCCCCGGCTTTGGCTGACCCCGTAAGGGGCGTCTGCTACCCGTCCTGGATTTGTCTGGAAAACAGGATAATATCCGAGGGCTATTCCGTGACAGTGCCCAAGAAGTCCATAACGTACTTCAATTGTTTCGTCGCTCGCAAATCTCCAGCGGACGTGGTGGAAGATATGAAGCGCGTGGCGAACGAGGCGGCGGAGCGAGCCGTCCGCCAGATTGAGGAATCCCGGGGGGAGCTGTCCAGGATGGGGTGCTCGTCAAACGTCATCCTTGACTCCCCGGTTCGCGTGATTACGTATTCCGAGTTGTTGACGATGGCGGAGGCGGCCTTTGGAGGCGGCGCGCAGGATCTGCGCCGTCATATATCCGGGCTTGTGAGGCAGTTCGGCGCCGTGGATATTCGCAGCAAGGGGGTGGCAATCATCGATGAAATAGCCAAGGTCTCCGGAATAAAGCCCCCTTTTATAGCAGTCGGTTTCCTGCCCCCTTATATACCACAGAGGTCGAGCATGAATAATTATCCGCTGCTTCGCGCCGTTGACAGGATGATAGTGTATGCGTTTGAAAAGTACCGCGTCGCCATCGACAAGGCCGAATTTTTCGCGGGCCTCTGCGACCTGAGCTTTATGGGTTTTTCCGGAAACATGGACGACGCGCGGGTCTTCAATGACAACTGCCCGGCATCCGGGGAATTATACGTGGTGCCGTTTGAGGAGATGACCGAGATAGACATGCCGGTAGTCAACTTGAGCACGTGCGGATACGACGCTCACCGCATGACAGAACGGCTGGAAAAGAACTATTCCTTGAAAATACTGCCCGAGCTCATCGCCTTCACTGTCAACGCGCTGTCCGAGGAATACGACAAATTTATTAGTATGCCGCGGACGCAGGGTAATCGCCTGGCTTAAGACATTGCCCCCCTCGGTTTGATCACCGCTCGCTCAGGGCGCAGCCCGCTGCTCCGCTCTAAACTGTCGAAACGCCTGAGCTCGGCCGTTCAATGACTGCTCCCGCGCCTCCGTCAGCGCGCGGGGTTCCCGCCGCCGTCCCAACCCTTCATGACCGAGTCCATCCATGCCGCAGCTTTCTCGTCGCTGATTGGCTCTTTTTCGGTTCCGGCAATGGCGTCGTTCAGCAGGCCCTCTATCATGTCGGACGCCTGTTTTATCGACATATCGACCGATTGTTTCCTCTCTGGCGTCAGGGCCTGTGACAACATGCCGGACAGCTCGTCTATCTCGCTCCGGCAGAGGATGACCTCCTCCTGTTTTTTTGCGAGCTCCTCCCTGGTCATGGGGACGGTTGCCGCGGCCTCGGCTATGTCGCGCATCAGGCGCAGCCTCTTTAGGATATCGTAGAATATCGCGTCGACCGGCGAGACGGGGGGGGAGAGGCCCAGGTCGACCACCTCTATCGTGCCTCCTGGTTTTTGCGAGCCCATGAGATCCTTCGTGATGACCCGTCCGCGCAGCATACCGGCCCCGCCGGAGGCCAGTTTTTTCCACATGTCGCTCCGGGATTTTGCCCCGCGGGATTTCTCGGTATTTTCGTTTTCCGGCGCCGCCATCATTCACATCAGTCCCGTCGTTGTCTCGTGCGGCGATTATAACACATGAACGCGGGGTGGCATTAGAACGCAAACGATACTATAATTGAGGGGACGTCGGAAGTTTTGCGACGAATTATTGCCGGAGGGAGATAATTTTCTCACCATGAAATTTTCTGACAGGATCATGTCCATAAAACCGTCGGCCACGATCGGCATCTCGGGGCTGGCAAACAAGATGAAGGCCCAGGGCCATCCGGTGATCTCGTTCAGCGCGGGGGAGCCGGATTTCGATTCGCCATCCGGCGCGGTTTCATTCGCCATTGACGCCATAAAGAGGGGAGAGACGCACTATACCCTGAACCAGGGGATACTCGAACTGAGACAGGAGGTGTGCGGCTACTACAAGAGGCGTTTCGGGCTCTCCTATTCCCCCGACGAGGTCATAGTGACTCCGGGGGCGAAGCCGCTCATCTACGAGGCGATCATGGCGCTCGTGAATCCCGGCGACGAGGTGCTGCTCATATCGCCGGCCTGGGTGAGCTATGTGGAGCAGATACGCCTCGCCGGAGGCGTCGAGGCGATTGTCGACACGCTCGATACCGCGTTCGTTCCGACGAAGGGCGCCATAGACGCCGCCATCACGGACAGGACGGTCGGCATGATAATAAACTCGCCCTGCAACCCCACCGGCGTCATCTTCGGAGAGAGCGCCCTCGAGGTCATAGCCGATGCCGCCAGGAGGCGCGGGCTCTGGATAATCTTCGACGAAATCTACGAGCGTTTCGCATATCCTCCGGCGAAGCACGTGAATATTTTGAACGTAGCGCCCGACCTTAGGGAGAGCACGATCCTCGTAAACGGCTTCAGCAAGGCGTTCGCCATGACCGGTTGGCGCGTGGGGTACGCGCTCGCGCCGAAGGATGTGATATCGAAGCTGAACGCCCTTCAGTCGCAGCTCACGTCGAACGCCGCGTCCATCTCCCAGTGGGCGGCGCTGGGCGCCATGAAAAACGACGATGCCGACAGGATGCGCGACGCCTTCGGGGAGCGATTGAAGGTCATGACGGATATGATTGGTTCGATGCCCCACGTGAAGGTTCGGCGTCACGATCGCGAGGGGGCCTTCTACATATTCCTCGACATAAGGGACTGCCCAGTTCCGGACGACGTCAAATTTTGCGAGCGGCTGCTGGAGGAAAGCCTGGTCGCGGCCGTCCCCGGCTCCGCCTTCCTCTGCCCGGGGTTCGTCCGCTTCTCCTACTCCTGCTCCATGAATGACATCAGAGAGGGAATGGAGAGACTGAAGAATTTTCTGGAATCCCTCTAGCCGCGCCGATGTTTCGGCGACTCTCTACGCGAATCTGACGCGCTGAAAGCACCTCCATGTGCTTAAATCGCTCGACCGACTTCCT
>JAISRP010000187.1 GCA_031273585.1 Synergistaceae bacterium | reverse complement strand
ACGAAATTTTCGCTACGATGGAGTACTCCGCCGACATCCTGAAGGGACGCCTCCGTGAGCTCGCGTTTTTGAACCCGACGGTCACGATAACGTTCGACGATCGCAGGGCGGAGACGGAGGAATCTACGGTCAGGACGTACCGCTACGAGGGGGGCATCCGATCGTTCGTAGAATATCTCAACAGGGGCAAGGACACCGCTTTCAAACCGCCGCTGTTCCTCAGCGGTTCTAAGGAGAACACCTCGGTCGAGGTCGCCCTGCAGTACAACGACACATACCTCGAACGAGTGTTCGCGTTTGCCAACCTCATAAACACCGTCGAGGGCGGCACTCATGTGTCCGGTTTCCGCACGGCTCTGACCCGCGCCGTAAATGACGAGGCGCGCCGGGCGAAGTTGCTGCGCGACAAGGATTCCAACCTCACGGGCGACGACCTGAAGGAGGGACTGACGGTCGTCATATCCGTAAAGCTGCTCGAACCACAGTTCGAGGGCCAGACGAAGACCAAGCTCGGCAACGGAGACGTGAAGGGCATAGTGGACTCCATCGTCTACGAGGGGTTGAAGATAGCCTTCGAGGAAACTCCGGAGATATTGAAACCGATAGTGGACAAGGCGATAAAAGCCCGCCAGGCCCGAGACGCGGCGCGAAAGGCCCGGGACCTGGTGCGGCGCGGCTCGCCCATGAACAAACTCGACCTCCCCGGCAAACTTGCGGACTGTTCAAATCGCGACCCGTCGGGGTGCGAACTCTACATCGTCGAGGGCGAGAGCGCGGGCGGCAGCGCGAAGCAGGGCCGGGACAGGGGATTCCAGGCGATATTGCCGCTGCGCGGCAAAATTTTGAACGTCGAGAAGGCGCGGCTCGATAAGATTCTCTCGAACGATGTCGTCAAGACTATCGTGCAGGCGCTCGGCTGCGGCATAGGCGACGACTACGATCCGTCGAGACTCAGGTATCACAAAGTGTTTTTGATGGCCGACGCCGATGTCGACGGAGCGCACATAAGAACGCTGCTTCTGACGCTGTTCTACCGATACATGCCGCAGATAATCGAGCACGGGCATCTGTTCGTGGCGCAGCCGCCGCTCTATCGCGTGCAGGAGGGCAAGAAGGTCTCGTACTGTTACTCCGACAAGGAGCTTAGGGAATTGCTGGCGGGCAAGGACTCAAAGCGCGCTAACATACAGAGGTATAAGGGACTGGGCGAGATGAACCCGGAACAGCTCTGGGAGACGACCATGGACCCGGACAACCGGATAATCCTCAAAGTTCAGGTGGAGGACGCCATACTCGCCGACGAACTGTTCGGCATACTGATGGGGGACAACGTGGAGCCCAGGCGCGAGTTCATAGAGACGCACTCCAGTGAGGTCCGCAATCTTGACATCTAGCCCAGACTCCGGGCGTCCGACGTGGGAGGCGTATTTCCTCGCAATGGCTCTGATAGCTTCGACGCGCAGCACCTGCGTCAGAAGGCGGGTGGGTGCGGTAATTGTCTTAGAAAACAGAATACTCGCGACGGGATACAACGGCTCTCCGGCCGGGACACAGCACTGCACCGATATAGGCTGCCTGCGCCAGCAGCTCGGCATCCCCTCGGGGGAAAGACATGAGATATGCCGGGGCTCCCACGCGGAGATGAACGCGGTTGCGCAGGCGGCGGCGTCCGGCACAGCGATAAGGTCGTGCACCATATACACCACGGTGGAACCCTGCTCCATGTGCAGCAAACTGCTCATAAACGCGGGGTGCGGACGGATTGTCTATATGGTTCCGTACCCCGACGAACTGTCGCGCACCCTTCGCGAGGAGGCCGCTCTCGACTCCGGGATATACGAGGACAGGGAGGCGGTAATGCGCGTCCTGCACGGGGCGATACCGCTGCAAAAATAAACAGCGATCCATTTTTGGGAGGTATAACTACAAATTATGAAGTTTACGAGAGACGAATCGGTGACGTTTTTCAAGGAACATAACAAAGATGAAATGCACTTCCGCCACGCTCTCGCGGTTGAGGCGACCATGAGGCACTTCGCGAGACTGTACGGCGAGGACGAGGAACTGTGGGCCCGGGCCGGACTCCTTCACGACATTGATTGGGAGACGACTAAGTCCGTGGAGAACGGACACCCGGTCCGCGGGGGCGAGATGCTCCGCGAGAGGGGATACGAGGAGGAGATTGTCCGGGCCGAGCTCGCGCACGGATGGGAGTTCTCGGGTGTCGAGCCGAAAAGCCGCATGGAAAAGACGCTGTATGCGATAGACGAGCTGACCGGCCTCATAACGGCGGTCGCGCTGGTGCGCCCGTCACGCTCCATCTCGGACCTCGAAGTGAAGTCCGTCAGGAAAAAGTGGAAGGACAAAACCTTCGCCCGCGGAGTCGACCGTTCCGTGATAGAGAAGGGCAGCGCCATCATGGGGGAATCAATTGAATTTTTGATAGAAAATACCATAGAGGCGCTCAGACCGGTGGAAAAAGAGATAGGGCTGGGCCCGCAATGAGCCGGTCAGGCCGCCGCGAGCACTCCGCCGCGCCGGCGTGCAGGTATGTCCGTTTGACGGAGATTTAACCGAAATTTCTTCGATTTTATACGCTGTACTGCTGATGTAAGTAATGATAAAAGATTGCATGATTACGTAAGTTAATTAGCTTTTCGTTTGAGGCAAAGGGGATGCCGATTTTTGCCAAGGGCGTATTCAATTCGAGGGGGTGCTCTTATGTCAATCAACCTAATACTCGCGGACGACCATCCGTTAACCCGTGCCGGGCTCATGGCGTATCTCGCCAAGGAACAGGACTTCAACGTGGTGGGCGAATATTCGGATGGAGAGGCCGCCATGGCCGGCATCAGGGCGCTGAAACCTCAGGTCGCCCTGCTCGACATCAGAATGCCGGGGCTCGACGGAGTGACCATCATACGGAAAATAAAGGAGGAGGGGCTCCCCGTCATATCGCTGATGCTCACCAGCTACGACGCCCAGCAATACGTGCTGTCGTCGCTTCGCGCTGGGGCGCGCGGCTACGTGCTTAAATCCTCCACCGCCGACACGCTCTCTCACGCGATTCGCATCGTGGCGCGGGGGGGGCTCTACCTTGACAGTGAGGTTGCGCGCACGGTCGAAGAGGGGGAGAACATGTCGCCGGAGCCCATATCGGCGCGCGAACGCGAGGTTCTTCTCCTCGCCGCCAAGGGGCTGTCCGGCAAGGAGATCGCCTCCCAGCTGTTTATCAGCGAGCGCACGGTGCAGACTCATCTGGCGTCGATATATGACAAACTCGGGGCCAGGAACAAGACCGAGTCCATGCTGCTCGC
>JAISRP010000067.1 GCA_031273585.1 Synergistaceae bacterium | reverse complement strand
AACATCTCGCGCATCCCAGAGATGGCGTTTGCCGTTAAGGCGATGATGGGAATTTCAGAGTACCCATCCATCCTTCGGATCCGCGATGTGGTCTCCACCCCGTCCATGCCAGGCATCATGTGATCCATGAAGATCAGGTCGTACCGGTTTGTCCCGGCGAGCCCTATGGCGTCCTCGCCGCTGTCGCAGGAGTCGACGTTCACCATGTATGGCGCGAGCAGGCCCTGGACGACCTTGAGGTTCGTCATGTTGTCGTCCACTACCAGCACCCTCGCGTCGGGGGCGATAAATCTGACGCTCGTCCTGTTCTCGGCGTATTCGTCGGAGACGGCCCCGTTCAGGAGGTTCGTTATCGGGATGGAGTAGGCCGGCATCGTGAGCACCGATACGTCGGGCGATGAGGAAATTTCGCCGAGCTCCGCCAAGAGCACGAGCTTCGTCCCGAGTCCGAGGCGTCTTTTGACGTTCGCCGCCTCCTCGATAACGCGCCTCGGGGCAAACGCGAATTTGAACCCGCCCCCCGCCAGCAGCTCGAGAAATTCGTCCGGGTCGGACGCCATCGACGCGTCCACGTCGAGGTGCCGGAGCGTCAGGAAGATGGACACGGCGTAGATCTCCCTCTTGTCGTAGAGCAGGACCCTTTTTTCCTCGGGGCGCTCGACCGACGCCAGCGGCTCCTCGTCGCTGCACTTCTGGGGGAGGGTTATGGTGAAGACCGACCCGCTGCCGTACACGCTCGAGACGGAGATGTCGCCGCCCATGGCGAGGCACAGGCTCTTGGTGATCGCCAGCCCCAGCCCCGTCCCCTCCACGCCCCTGTTGCGCAGTTCGTCGAGCCTCACAAAATTATCGAAGAGGCCGCCGATATCCTCCTCCCTGATGCCTATTCCGCTGTCCGCTACCTCGAACGACAGGGTGATCTCCCCGTCCCCGGTCTTAGCGGAGTTCACCGAGATCATTATGTAGCCCTCGTGCGTATACTTCACCGCGTTTGAGAGCACGTTGATCAGGACCTGCCGTACCCTCGCCTCGTCCCCGTACAGGCTGTTCGGAATCTTCCCGTCGGCGAAAACCGAGAATGTTATCTGTTTTTCGATCAGGCGGACCTTGACGACGTTCACGATGTCGTTCAGCAGGGAGGAGAGGCGGTAGGGCCCAGGGACGATGTCGAGGTTTCCCGACTCTATCTTGGAGAAGTCCAGGATGTCGTTGATTATGGAGAGGAGGTTGTGCCCAGCCTGTCTGATCTCCGCCAGGTATTCGGACATCGATGGTACGTTGTCCGACCGCAGCGCCAGCTCGCTCATCCCTATTATGGCGTTCATCGGGGTGCGGATGTCGTGGCTCATCCGGGCTAAGAACGAGGATTTAGTCCTGTTTTCCTTGTCGGAGCGCATCTTGGCCGAGCCGAGCTTAACCAGAATGAAGCAGAGGATCAGCATGAGGACGAGGCCCAGGACGCATATAACCGGGATCACGGTGTAAACTTCACTGTAGTAAACCCGGAGGGGGATGACGAGCCCAAGACACCAGCCGTTGTTCAGCCTGCTGAAAAATCCGATGCTGTCCGTGCCGTCGTGGCTTGTAAACCGCTCGTTCAGCCCGACGACGCTCATCATGAGCCCGTCATGAATTTTATCGAAGCCCGGCAGCTCGAGCATGTGCCTGCCGATGAGGGCGCCGTCCGGGTGCGAGATGACGTTGAACGAGCGGTCGAACAGCACCGCAAAGCCGTTGTCCGCGAAGGAGATTGACTGCACCAGCTCGATTATGGGGTCGATGAGGAAGCTCACGGACAGAACGCCCCTGTTCACGCCGTTCCCGTCGAAGACGACAGTGGACACCGAACAGACCATCCTGTCGATTACTCTATCCCGATACGGCTCGGAATGGTATGTCAGGCCGCCATACCTGAGCGCGCCCACATACCACGGCCGCGTGGCCGGATCGAAGTCCTCCGGCTGCGTCCAGTCCATCCCCGTCAGAAAATCTCCGTCGATATAGCCGTGAATTGCGGTGAAAACGTTCCTGAATGCTCCCAGGGAGAGGAAATTATCGGACAGCCTGGCGAGGATACCCCGCAGGTCCTCGGAAGAAGCGCCCCTTTCCATCACCTCGGCGACTGCTATTGCGGAATTGGCCAGGGCCATCTCGCTGGACGATATCAACGACTGAATCTGAGTCCTTGAGAGCGACATGACGCTCTCGCCGTAGAACTCGGTCTGCCGCTGCATGATGCTGCTCAGGTAAAAACAGGAGACCGACACCAGCGTGATGAACGCCGCACAGGTGAAGAGCAGCTCCAGGTAATTTGCCCTTACGGCGTCCCTGTAGTCGGCGGCCTTCGCCGCGCGCCGTCCCTTAGCGCGGCCGCTCCATGCGCCGAAGATGTCGGAGGGCCCAGGCGTTCCTTGATTTTTACCGGCATGGATCTTCTCGTCGGTGGAATTTCTGCTCTCAGGCCGTCCAACATTACCCATCAGATCTCAGCGCCCCCAAGAGACCACAAGTGATCTGTCCGTCTAAATCGCGTCAGGGCCTAATACTTACCCGACCTTATCAAGTCATACAGCGGTCTTGCCTCTGGAGGAAGGGCATCTTCGATCCCAGACAGGGTCGCCGCGGCAAAACCGCTCTTGTCGACGTCGTGGATGATCGTCATGCCCGCGCCTTCGAGGAACGATTCCAGGTCCTCTTCAT
>JAISRP010000010.1 GCA_031273585.1 Synergistaceae bacterium | reverse complement strand
AGCGAGACGACCCTGCCCTTCCTGATTTTTCCGCCGGGGACCCTCACGTCCACCAGCTCGCCGAAAAAAGCCTCCGCTCCGGCGTTCTCGAGAAGTATAAAAGGTCCGTTGACCTGGGTCACTCCAATATATTCGGCCTGAGGCACTATCCCCTACCCCCCTGCTCGCGGGTGCGCTCCGATCCCACCCTGTTGAGATGGTTGTCGAGCCTCTTTCTTGCCCGCTCGAACGACGACGCGTCCTCCGCGCCGAACTCCCTGAGGTGGGTGATGTCCTCCACCGCGTCGTTCTCCCGTATCAGCGATATCGGCACACCCTGCCTGACCAGATCGAGGCCCCTGTCGTAGAAGTGCATTATCATGTCGAGTATGGCGAACCCCTTCTCCGGCGGTGAGTACGAGTCGGACCCGAACGCCGCCTGCTGAAGGTAGCCGTTCTTGACGAGAAACGCGGTGTAGGCCAGGAGCCTCTGGTCGTCGGGGAGGACGTCCTCCCCCACGAGGCGTATCACCTGCTGCACCTTCTCGTCCTCCATGAGTATGGCCCTGGCCTTCTCGCGCAGGTCGCCCCATCTCGCGTCAACGTGCCCCTCGAACCAGCCCGCGACCTCCTCCGCGTACTCGCTGTAGGAGTCGAGCCAGGATATCGCTGGAAAGTGCCGCGCGTTGGCCAGGTTCTTGTCGAGCCCCCAGAAGCACCGGATGAACCTCTTGGTGTGGCGCGTGACCGGCTCGGTGAAGTCTCCCCCGGGGGGCGAGACAGCTCCTATGATGGACACGCTTCCGTTCTCGCCGTATTGGGTGACGACGCGGCCCGCCCTATCGTAAAACTCGGCCAGGCGCGACGGGAGGTACGCCGGGAAGCCCTCCTCCGCCGGAATTTCCTCGAGCCGGCCCGATATCTCGCGCAGCGCCTCGGCCCACCGGCTTGTCGAGTCCGCCATCAGCGCCACGTCGTATCCCATGTCGCGGAAGTACTCCGCTATGGTTATCCCGGTATAAATGGACGCCTCGCGGGCTGCGACCGGCATGTTGGACGTGTTCGCTATCAGTATGGTCCGCTCCATCAGCGGCCTTCCCGAGCGGGGGTCCTCCAGTACCGGGAACTGCTCCAGGACGTCGGTCATCTCGTTGCCGCGCTCGCCGCAGCCTATGTAGACCACGACCTGGGCCTCGCTCCACTTGGCGAGCTGGTGCTGCGTGACGGTCTTCCCCGTCCCGAAGCCGCCTGGTATCGCCGCCGTCCCCCCCTTAGCCAGGGGGAATAGCCCGTCTATTACCCTCTGCCCCGTGACGAGCGGCTCGTTCGGCAGAAGGCGGTCCCTGTACGGCCTCGGCACGCGGACCGGCCATCGCTGAGTCAGGGGGACGTCCAGGATGCGCCCAAGGGCGTTTCTCACCTTGGCGACGACCCCGCCGCTCGTGATCTTGCCCTCGGAGACAACCCACGCGACCTCCCCCTCGACGTCGGGCGGACAGATGACGCGGTGCAGCATCAACTGCGTCTCCTGCACTGTGGCTATCAGGCTGCCGGAGGATATCATGTCGCCGGGCGCGATCTCGGGCTTTATGTCCCATACCGTATCCGGGTCGATCATCGGGACCTCGAGGCCGGGGGATATGAACATCCCCTCCTTCTCCCGGAGGGCCGCAAGCGGGCGGCCTATCCCGTCGAAGAACCCACCTATGAGCCCCGGGCCCAGTGAGATGGACAGCGGCTCGCCTGTGCCATCCACAGTCTCGCCGACCCTCATCCCCTGCGTCTCCTCGTACACCTGTATCGTGGCGCTCTCGCCCTCCATCCGGATAATCTCCCCCAGAAGGCGGTTGCTCCCGACGTGGACCATCTCGCGCATCCCAAAATTTCTCATGCCGGCGGCGTGGATGACCGGTCCGTTCACTGTCTCCACCCGGCCCGTCCGCCTCGCGTCTCCTTTTATTTCAGCGCTCCTCTGTCTCGTTTCAGCCAATGTACGCGCCCCTTCCTACAGCAGGGGCAGAAGCCGCTCTGCTAAAATATCCGCGGCCTCCTGCGTCCTGGACAGCCAGTCGGCGTTGACCTGCCGCCTGCCGTCGGCGGACTGGACCCAACACCCTCCGATTATCGGAGCGGGGTCGCCCTCGAAGACCATGCCGGCGTCGGGTATTTTCGAGTTGACGGCATTTACTATCCTCTCCCCGAGATGGGCGTCGAGGGCCGCAAGGCGCAGCCTGACGGGGGCGGGGCTCTTCAGATTGCGGACGGCGCTCGCGGCCAGCGCGGTCAGAATTTTGTCGTAGTCGGGGCGGTCGCGGAGGTGTACCAGGCCGTCCTGAAATTTTTTCAGCGCCTCGTTCAGGAACATGTTCTGCTGCCTCAGCACCTCGGTGGACTTCTCGCGCTCCGCCTGCAGTATCTGACGCCTGTAGATGTCCTCCGAGCGGGCCTTGGCGTCAGCTATCACCGCCAGTGTCTCCCTGTCCAGCTTGGCCATCTCCTTCGAGAGCCACGCCTCCGCCTCCCGCCTGGCGTCGGAAGCCAGGGCGGCGCGCTGCGCGTTCGCGTGCTCCAGGATTATTCCCTGCAGGGCGGCTATCTTCTCGTTGGTAACCTCATTCATTCCATCCTCACCCCAATCGCGTCCCTCACATACCTCGTCAGGAAGTCGGGTCCGCGTTTCTCTCCGTGCCGGTCGGGGATCTCCACGACTATCGGCAGGTCGCCGTGCTCCCTGAGGCGCTGCATCATATCCGGAACCATCTCGGCGGCTTTTTCCGTGACGGCTAAAATCGCGACATCCTGCATGAGCAGCGCCGACTCCATTGCCTGCGCCGTCTCCTCCTGCCCATGAACCACGACTCCCTCTATTCCCGCCAGCCTCATGCCGACCAGAGTGTCGTGATTGTCGCTTATCAGATAGGCCCTCACGCCGACCGGCCTACCCCAGCTTGTTCAAGATGAGTATGGATATGACTATTCCGTAAATGGCGATGCCCTCCGCGAGGCCGACGTAGATGAGAGTGGTCCCGATCGCGCCGGGCTGCTCCCCCACGAGCCCCAGGGCGGCCGATCCGACGCTGCCGACCGCGATGCCGGCCCCGATGCAGGCGAGCCCGGTGACGAGCGCCATGCCGATGAAGCCCAGGCCGTTGTTCGACACGTCGGCCGCGGCAGCGGGCTCCGCCTCGGCAGCGACGGCCGTGCCGGACGCGAGAGAGAGGGCCGCTCCAGTAAAGAGGACGCAAAACGACAGGGCGGCAAGACACGCGAAGGCCCTCCTCGAACCTCGGAAACCGCTCCTGTGCATGGCGACCCCCGTAATAATAGTTGCCGTAACCGCTGAAGCGCTCAAGATCAACCCAAACAACTCATACCATCTCCTCCGAGTGGATTATTTATTTGAACAGAATATTTTTATGACTATAAAGTTAAGTCGTATAACTGGCGCAAGCCGATGTTTCGGCGCTTGAGTCAAGTTAATAGTCATAATATACTTTATCAAGTCCACTCACGACTTCTGCGGCGTTCTGTCGCGGCCCCAGGTGACGGGCTTGAACACGTTGCCGCCGCCCCTGTAGAACTTGCCGAAGAACTCGTAGTACTCGAGCCTCAGAACCTGTATAAACACGATGAGCCCCTCAAGGCCTACGATGAACGCGTTGCCCACCAGCAGGATCAGGCCCTTTAAAATTATTCCGGCGGGCAGGTCCTCGAACATGCGGGATATCGTCATGACGGCGAACGAGAGCGCCACGTGGTTTAACGCGAACGCGGCCAGGCGGACGAACGAGGCGGTGTTCGTGAAGTAATTCATCAGGTTGTGGAGCACCTCGAACACCTGAAGCGCCGCCGGCTCGCTGTGAACCGTCTGCCTCAGTAAGAGGCGCGCCAACGCATCCCTGAACACGGACAGCATCAGCACGGCGAATATCGCGTACCATAGGTAGTCGACCGGGAACGGAACGTCGACGCCCCACACCGAGACAAAAATCGCAGCGGCCGACCCCCAGTACACGAACATCCCGGCCAAGCCCTGTCCGTCGAAGAGCAGTCGCCCGAAGTCCCTCTCCCTGTACCTCACCACCATGTTCAGTATCATCCCGACGCTTATCACGACGATCCCCGATAGGATGGCCACGCCGAAGAGCGTGCCGGTGTCGTGCATGGGCGAGATCCACAGCGCCAGTTTCTCGTTCTCCATGCCCATGAAGCTGCCGTACATCAGCCCGAACACTATGGAGCTGCAGGAGGCGCACTTCATGACGTAGGAGAGGGACTTGGACAGGATTCGCTTCCTGCCGAGGTAAGTCGCCGCGAGCCAGAGCAGAATGCCGTGGCCGGCGTCGCCGAACATGAACCCGAAGAAGAGCACGAAGGTTATGGCGACGAAGGGGGACGGGTCTATCTCGCCGTATGACGGCAGGCTGTACATCGCGACCACGTCCTGGAACGAGCGGATGAACTTGTTGTTGCGAAGCATGGTCGGTATGCGGACTCCCGTATATGCCATGTTGCTGACCTGCTCGGTGATGACGGTGGTGAGGGGGGCGTCGCGCTCGAGCATCTCCCTAATGGCCTCGTAGGTGTCCTCCGGGATCCAGCCCGATAGGACGTACATGCCGCTCACCTCGCCGCGCCCCTTGCACAGGTCGTACACCCTCTGCATGGTATACAGCTTGGAGAAGAGATTTTCAAACTCGGCCCGCCTCTCCCCGAGGAGGTCGTGGGCCTCCTTTTCGAGCTCGACCAGGTCGCGCCTGTGTTGGGCTATCGCATCGCTCACCTGATGCAGAGGGTCCCCCTCGGAGAGCTGGTCAGCTATCTCCGCGATCGAGAACTCCCTGAAGTAGACGGCGTCGAGTATCTTCCCCGCGCCCTCCCTGTAGCCCTGCACGATCAGGACGAGCGCCCAGACGTTCTCATGCGTCCTCGAGAGCTCGATCGTGAGCATTGGGGCGTCGGACGTGGATTCGACGAGGCGGTTGAAGTTTTCGATGGATAGCCTCCCGAAGCGCGGCAAAATGAACTGGGCCTCCGCGAGCTCGCCGGGCTTCATCTTGAGATTTTCCAGCGCCTCGATGAAATTCCTCGCCGCCTCCAGCTTCTCCATCTCCTCGCACAGCGCTACCCTGCGCTGGTTCCATGCCTCTAGCTTCCCCGTGACCTGGTCCACCGTCAGCTTCGCGCTGAATAAGTTGAAGCCGTGATCGAGCGCCACCGGCTCAGGATCGGGGATGCGCTCGCCCGCCACCTTCCATATCACGGCAATCCTGCCCAGGAGATCGTCGTACGGATTTTCCGACTCGGTGGTGACCCGGGATCTCAGGCGCCTGTCGTTGACGAGGAAGTCGAGCGGGATCGGCTGAAAACCTCCCGACAGCACCATCTGACGCGCGACAGGCTCCATCTCGTCGTGGGGGCCCACCATGGTCAGCGCGATCATCTTCATTACTGCCACTCCGTCTCACCTCCCGAAATGATTGGCCTGATAAGGTAGGCGGCCGCAAGCCGCCTGTCGTAACCGTAACGGACCGCCTCAGTTATGTGTATTATGTCGTTTATCTCGAACTCCTTCAGTATGAAGTAGGCCATTACTGTGTGAAAATCCGGGCCGCCTGTGCCTAGCAGCTTCTCCGCCTGCATGTACAGGTAACGGTTGATGTTCCTCTTGAGCGAGAGCTGGGGCTCGTCTCCCTGGAGACCGCCAGCGAAGATGTCGGCGTAGACCGGGAAATGGGCCTTCAGCAGCTCTATCGTGCGCTCGAAGGACTCCGCGCGGACCGCCTCGCCCAGAAACGCCAGGCTCACGCGGTAGCGCATCGGCAGGAGCCTGTTTAAAGTCTCCTCCGGGGTCAGGCTGTAGAACGTGACGGCCCTGTAGAGTATATATATATTGTAGAGATCCACCCTCGACCCAAACATCGGGAGCAGCATGGCGCACTCCCTCTTTCCGAGGTGCTTGAGCGACTTGAATAATGACGCCTCGTTGAAGTTGTCGAGGGCCATTTCGAGTGGGAACAGGCTGCGCTCGTCCCCTGTCGAAGCGAGCCTCAGGGCGTCGGTCAGGGGCGCGTAGTACGGAGACCCCCGAAGGGCCTCGGACAGCTCCGAAAAATTTCGGGCCGAGAGTACGTTGTCGTAGGACACCTTGGAGCTCTGGGAGACGTAGAGCCTGCGGCGCAGCTCGTCCCTGTCGGTCCTGCCCGCCGCTATGTAGCGAAAGATGCTCTTTAAATTCTCTGACTCGTGCCATCTCACCCACGTGCAGAAGAACTTGTCCCTGGGGTTGCTCATGTGGATCGCAAATTCCTCCGCCTCCTTGAGGATGGAGGTCTTGACCGAGGCCTCGATATCCTGCCTGTGGGGGTCGGACGGCAGAGTCGAGAGGGCCTCCTCGTACGAGGTGGAGAGCAGCCTCTGGGCTATCTCCCGAACGGTATCGCTCCCGAGGAGCGCCCAGTAGTCATCGGTGGAGAGCATTCGGCTGCAGCGGACCCTCGCCTTCACGCCTATCGATATGCGCTCCCCAAGCGATGAGTAGGACAAGCTCACTCTCCCCCGGCCAGGATCTTGTCCACCGTCTCCGCCAGGACCGACGCCACGACCGAGTCCACGTTTTCCTCGAAACGCTTGGCGACCCGCTCGCGCTCATCCCTGCCCCGGTCGGCTATCAGCTTCGCCTCGGCGTCGGCAGAGGCCATTGCGTTTGCCAGCACGCTCTTGGCCTGCTCCCTGGCGGACGACATCTTTACCTCCCTGTCCGGTATGAATATATCCTGAGTCGTCTTGATGACATTCGTCAGCTCGACCTTCGCGTCCTCGACGATCCTCTTTGCCTCGGACTCGGCGCCCAGAAGAACCGCCAGGACCTCCTGCAGTGTGCTCATATTGGCTCCCTCCCGTATCCTGTGAGGCGAAACGTCAGATCATTATACGGCATCCAGCTCGTCTTGGGGTTGCCCGGCCTGTTTTTTCCCCCTGTTTCCCTTGGCTATTTTCATCCTCACGAAGTCCTCTCGCTCACCCTCCTCGAGGACCCCCTCTATAAAAACCGACTCCGCCTTCGACGTCGGTATGACGACCTTCTCGAGGGCGTTCACCCTTCTGTGGGTCTTCCGTATCTGAACTGCCAGACGATAGACGCTCGTCTCGACCTCCGCTAACTTGAGAAGCGTCATCAGGACCCTCCTGAACGACAGGTAAGCGTCGTCCATAGCGCCGCTCGAGCCGTGAAACGAGTAGCTGGGCTTGATGGAGCAGTCCAGCTCGTCTATGTCCGGGATCTCCACCCCCATCACGGACCGGAGCCGGACGACGATCTCATCCGTCCTCGGCACGGAGCGGGCGATGTCCTCCACCGTGTCTATGCCGAGCGAGACGTTGGCCCTCTGAAGCGCTGCGTAAGCCTCGCCGAAAATTGTGGCGACATCGCTCTGGAGCGTCTTCGCCTCGTCGATGTGGCGGACGAGCTCCATCATGAGCACCTGCCGCTTCTGCTCGAGCAGGTCGTGTCCGTTCTGCGCCTGGATCATGGACTTCTGAAGTTTTACCAGGTTCCCCCTAGTGGGGGCAAGTCGCTTCGCCATTGCGGCCTCCTCCCTGATGGTGCCCGTATATGATACATCATTGACTTGATATACACGATACATTATACTACGATTTAAAGTTATGCTTGGATAAAGTCGCGGGCAAATCGCAAAAAAATTACGATACAATAAATCTTTGGCGTTTCATGGCGTATCGGGCGGATGCGGGTTTGATATCAGACGGCGGTCGTGCGCGATTTTAAGAAGGGGTTGGGTACATGTTTTTTCTGTTCATCGGCAGCACCGAGCTATCTAAAATTCCGGGGGTGTCGGCGGCGGGGGCGAACCCGGACATCGCCGAGCTCACCCCGAGCGCGGACGCCGACTTCATAAGGTCCGGGCGGTCAGAGGCGATGGATTTTCCGCCGATGGACCCGGAGGGGCATCCGACGCCAGCCCTCATAACGCGAGCTGCTGTACTCGAGGCCCGCATTCCGGTCTGCGTGGTCCGGGCCGGCTCGTGCCGGCCGCCGGCGGAGCCCTACGTGGAGCTCGGGGCCGGCGTCGGCAGAAATCCGTGCGCCGAGAGCGCGGTGCCGGACGCGGCCCTGATATACGCCAGGGCGAGGCAATTCGCCGAGAACTTCGGCTCGAACAACAAGTGGGTGATGATTGCCGAATCGGTGCCGGGGGGGACGACCACGGCGCTCCTTACCCTTCGCGCGATGGGATACCGCGGCATGGTCTCCTCCGCCAGCCGCGTGAACCCCACGGCCCTCAAGGAAAAAATATGGCAGGATGCCCAGGCGAGACGAGCCGCCTCCGGGACAAAGCTGAAATCTGACCCCATAAGCCTGATCACCGAATACGGCGACCCCATGCAGGCGGCAGTGCTCGGCTTCATCGACGGCCTCGACAGGGAGACGGAGATAATCCTGGCCGGAGGGACCCAGATGCTGGCAATCGCAGCACTGGCCTCCCGAATCGACGCCTCGTTCAACCCCTTGGTCGCCACTACAAAGTACGTTGCAGCGGACGAGAGCTCATCGTTCAACGAACTCGCCTCCGCCCTCGACATCAGGACATACCTCGCCCCGCTGGATTTTTCAGACTCCCCCCACATGGGCCTGCAGGACTACGAAAAAGGCTGCGTCAAAGAGGGCGCCGGCGCCGGAGGCGCCGTGCTCTACGCCGGACGCAAGGGAGTCGGCATCGAGAGAATAATAGCCAGAACAAACGAGATCTACTCAAACACATTCGCCTCGCACCGCTAGATCGCAGACCTGCGGGACAGGACCTTGGGGGGGCGGCCCCAAACCCCCGCCCTGACCGGGCGTCAAAGCCCACCCAAAAGAGTTTTTTTTTTTTGTGTGG
>JAISRP010000282.1 GCA_031273585.1 Synergistaceae bacterium | reverse complement strand
TTCACTTTTTTTGATTTTCGCCCGCAGGGCGAAAATCAAAAAAAGAAAACGGGGGTCCGGGGGACTGGTCCCCCGGCGGGCGTGGGCGGCGCCCACGGTCCTCTTGTTCTCCGGCATTGCCTCCGGGCGTCGCTTATTTTTTATCCTTCATCAGCTTGTAGCCCTCGTCGAAGGCATTGCTGTTGAGCTCCTCGGTGCCCTTAGGGACGTTGGCCAGGATCGTGTTCCTGATGGACTCGGGGCGCACGAGTTTCTCCAGCTCCAGGACCCGCGCTATGGCGCCCAGGGTGACCATGTTCGTCACTATCTCGCGGCCCAGGACCTCGCGCGCCGTCCTGACTATCGGCAGGCGGTAGATCTCGGCGTCGACCTTCGGGACCTCGGTCACGAAGAAGTCGTCCAGGATTATCGTGCCCCCGGCGGCGGCATCCCCGGCGTACTCGTCGCACGCCTTCTGCGTCAGGATTGCAAGCAGGTTTGGCTTCGCGGCCTTCGGGTAGTCGATCTCCCCTCGGGCCAGTACGACCTCGGACTTCGACGCTCCGCCGCGCGCCTCCGGACCGTAAGCCTGGGTCTGAACCGAGTTCAGCCCCTCCTCCATCAGCGCCGCCGCCTGTCCTATGATGACTGCCGCCAGGATAACCCCCTGTCCTCCCGAACCTGCAACCCGGATTTCATAACGGTCGCTCATCTTGGTTTTCCACCCGCCCTCTCGATGACCTGCTCGTACTTTTTAGTGTACTCAGGCGTCTTATCGTCGAAATACAGCTCACCCACGACGTACTTGTCCGCCAGATCCTCCGGCGTCATGCCCTCGGCCTTCGCCTTCATGACCGTGCGATCCTTGAAGTGGTTGAAGTTGTCAAGCGGCCGGCTGCGCTTGTTCTTGCGCCCGAACTGCGTGTGGCAGTGCGTCATGACCTCTATCACGGAAAATCCGTCGTGCTGTATGCCCTTTTTTATGAGGGTCTCGCACATCTGAGGGGCGGCTATCGTGGCCCGCGCCACGAACGTGGCCCCGGCCCCTATCGCGAGCCTGCATATATCGAAGGGGGGGTCGACCGCCCCGTACGGCGCGGTCGTCGCTATGGCCCCGACCGGCGTCGTGGGGGACGCCTGGCCTCCGGTCATGCCGTAGATGTTGTTGTTCATGACTATGGCGCAGATGCCTATGTTCCTGCGGCAGGCGTGGATGAAGTGATTTCCACCTATCGCGGAGCAGTCGCCGTCGCCCATGACGTCAAGCACGGTCAGCTCCGGGTTCGCCAGCTTGACCCCCGTGGCGAACGCGAGCGACCGCCCGTGCGCCGTGTGCAGGGTACACGCGTCTATGTAGCCGGGCATACGGCTCGAACAGCCTATTCCGGACGATATGACGGTTTTGTCGGGGTCCTTGCCCAACGACGACAGAGCCCTCAGTATCGCGTGCATGATTATGCCGTGCCCGCACCCCGGACACCAGATGTGCGGCATGAACTGCGTGCGCAGCCATTTCATTACGTCTTCGCGCGGCATGGTCAAATCACCTCCTCTATGCAGGACATTATCTGCGTCGGTTTGAAGAGCTCCCCGTCGATCAGGGTCTTGAGATGCGTACAGGCCCTGCCGTGGATTGCCCTGTCTATCTCGAGGAACATCTGCCCCATGTTGAGCTCCGGCACTATGACGTGCTTTATACCGTACTCCGTCACCATGTTCTCGAGCTCGGTGTCGGCGAAGGGCCAGAGCGTGATCGGGCGGAAGTGCCCCACCTTCACCCCTCGCGAGCGGAGCTCCCTGACGGCGCGGAGGGCCGACCTCGCCACGCAGCCGTAGGAGACCACGAGTACGTCGGCGTCCTCGTACGTCTCGGCGGAATAGGCCACGATATCCTCCCGGAACCGGTCCACCTTGCGCAGCATCCTTCTGTTCTTCTTGTCTATCTCCGGCGCGCTGTTGGTCGGGAACCCCCAGTCGTTCGTGGTGAGACCGGTCACGTGCCAGCGGTAGCCGTCCCCGAACGATGCCATCGGAGGGATGTCGTCCTCCTCATCCGCGAGGTAGGGGACAAATTCGTCGGGAGAGCACTTCGGCCTCTTGCGCTCCACAATCTCGATCGAGGAGGCGTCCGGCACGACGATCCTCTCCCTCATGTGCCCTATAACCTCGTCAGCCATGATCAGGATCGGCTGACGAAACCTCTCCGCCATGTTGAACGCCCGTATCGATAGGTCGTAGCACTCCTGCACGGACGACGGCGCGTACGCTATCGTCGCGTGATCGCCATGAGTGCCCCAGCGGGCCTGCATGACGTCGCCCTGGGAAACCTTCGTCGGAAGCCCAGTTGACGGGCCGCCGCGCTGCACGTCGACGCAGACGAGGGGTATCTCCGCTATGTAAGCGTACCCCAATAGCTCCTGCTTCAGCGAGAACCCAGGCCCCGACGTCCCGGTCATCACCTTCTTGCCCGCGATGGACCCGCCTATGGCGGCCGCTATGCCGCCTATCTCATCCTCCATCTGGATGAACTTTCCGCCGCATTTTGGAAGCTCCTCCGCCATGACCTCCGCAATCTCCGTCGACGGGGTTATCGGATACCCGGAGAAAAACCGGCATCCCGCGTCGACGCCCCCCATAGCGATAGCCTTGTTGCCCTGCCAGAACTCTGCTCTCGGCATCTTTAACCACGCTCCCTTACTGTTATGGCGAAGTCCGGGCAGATGTTGTCGCACTGATGGCAGCCAATGCAGTCGCCAGGCCTCGCCGGGCTGCACTTGACCCCCTCGTCGAGCTCTAGAACTTTTTTGGGACAGATCCCAACGCACAGGCCACACCCCTTGCACCAATTCCTGTCGATCACTACCTCGAATTGTTTTGCCAAAAAAAAACACCTTCCTCCCTCGTCTGCAGTCATGTCACAGTACAATATCCTCCGCACAGGATTTATATATTTCAGGCCGGTTACGGCCTGTGAGAGAATATACTATAATAGTATACACAAATTATCACAACTCGGAACTATATGTCTCCGAAATTCTACATCAAAAAAAAAAAGAGCTCATCAGCGTAAAGGCTGATGAAACATAATTTTGTATATTTCAAATGAATAACTGATTTATCGGGAGACCCAAGAAGGGTAAAATTTTTTTGTTTTCGTCCGCAGGGCGAGATGTCGGATCACCGACTCACTCCGAAAATCGGACCGTGGCGGAAGTACATCCTGCCGCGAAAAACCGCATAATGCGCGGTTTTTCGCTTACTTACGCCACTCGTCCGACATCCAGTCGGACGCCGATTTTCTGCGATCGTACGGCGATCCGACACCTCACCCTGAGACGACGAGACGAACTGATACTCATAAATTTTTTTGTTTTCGCCCGCAGGGCGAAAAAAAAATGAAATGGGGGTCCGGGGGACTGGTCCCCCG
>JAISRP010000099.1 GCA_031273585.1 Synergistaceae bacterium | reverse complement strand
TTGATTCCTGAATTTGGTCCTCTGAAAGGCGTAAAAGTATTGTGTAGTGGCAGCATCGTTGCTATGCCTCACGCCGCCAACATGATGGCCGATTTTGGCGCTGAAGTAATCAACATTGAGCGTCCTGGCGCCGGAGACACGTACCGCGGCCTTGCCCCTTTCATCAAGGAAGGAGATAAGATGGTCAGTACCAGTTGGGCTCAGGACGCGCGCAACAGGATGAGCCTGACCATGGAGCTGAACCTGCGCACTCCAGAGGTCAAGGAGATATTCATGGAGCTGATCAAGCAGAGCGATATATTCCTCGAGAACATGGTCTGGCTCGATAAGTACGGAATCGACGACGACGAACTTCTCAAGGCCAACCCCAAGCTCGTCATAGTACATATCAGCGGGTACGGCCGTCCGCAGTTCGGCGGAGACCCAGATGTGGCCGACCGAGCCTCCTATGACATGATAGGACAGGCGTACAGCGGATTTCTGTGGCTCAACGGGGACCCCGACCGCGCGCCGATGCTGACGAAGCCTTGGACGAACGACTATGTCTCGGCTCTCACCGCCTGCTTCGGGGCGCTGATCTCCTATATCCACGCAAAGGAGACCGGAGAGGGGCAGGTCGTCGACGTGGCGCAGTTCGAGGCCATGGGGCGCATCCTCTCCGACACGATCGTGAGCTACACCGAGGCAAAGACGGTCCGCCAGCGCTCCGGCACGAAGGCCGCCGCCTTCCAGCCCTACGGCCTCTTCGAGACGAAGGACGACCGGTACGTCGCCGTAGGAGCTTTCGGCCCGGCCGTGTACAAGCGCAGCGTCGCCGCCATAGGACTCGACCCCGAGGTATACACGTTCAAGGAGTGCGCCTCATCCGAGAAGGCGTGCAAGTCCGAGAAGGGGGCGTACGTCGACGAGTGCTTCAAGAAGTTCTGCAAGGAGCGCACCTGCGATGAGATCGTACAGGTGATGAACAAGTCCAAGGTGGGGTGCGCGAGGGTCAACTCCGCCGCCGACGTGGTGGAGGACCCGCACTGGTTGGGCCGGAACGACATAATAGAGTACGAGGACCAGACGCTGGGCAGAAACATCAAGGCATTCGGCATAGTGCCGAAATTGAGCAAAACCCCCGGCAAGGTCTGGAGAGGAGCGCCCACTATGGGGCAGGATACTGAGAACATCCTGAAGACACTGCTCGGTTACGGCGACGCAAAGATAAAAGATCTGAGGGAGAAAAAACTCATCTGACGGATAAAACCAAAATATGACTGTCTGATCGAGGCAAAAAATATAACACGGCCCGAATGAACCTCATGAGCGGGCCGTGTTTATTTGTGGCGGCAGGCGGAGTTTGATGCCCCTCCCCACTCTCCCGCCCACGGATTAAACTACAGGGGCGTAAATTTGGGACTTGACAGAACGCGACTTTTGAATAGTATTATGATTCGACAAGGGATGAATTTTTCTTGACGCCGTTTAAGTGGAATCCGCAGAGTCCCCGTCTCCTGCCGGAGACGGGGCGTTTTTTTAGGGCGTCACTATACAAGGGAGGAATTGGAGATGGGCGTTTTGAAGCGATACGGGGAGTTTCTTCCCGTCACGGCCAAGACCCCTGCCGTAAACCTCGAGGAGGGGAGCACGCCCCTGGTCAGGCTGGACAGGATCGGCTCGGACCTCGGGGTTGAGCTCTGGGGCAAGCTCGAGGGGTGCAATCCGTCCGGCTCGTTCAAGGACCGGGGGATGGTCTTAGCGGTTGCCAAGGCGCTCGAGGACGGGGCCAGGGCTCTCGTCTGCGCCTCCACCGGCAACACCTCCGCCTCCGCCGCGGCTTACGCCGCGCACGTCGGCGTGCCGTGCTACGTGCTGCTGCCATCCGGAAAGGTCGCGATGGGCAAGCTGGCTCAGGCGCTCATATACGGCGCGCGCGTGATAGCGGTCGACGGCAACTTCGACAGGACGCTCGAGATGGCCCGCGAGGCCTCCAATGAACGAGGCTTCGCCATTGTGAACTCCGTCAATCCATACAGGCTGATCTCGCAGAGGACCGGGGCCTGGGAGGTCTGCGAGTTCCTCGGGGGCGCCCCGGACCTGCACGTCATCCCGGTCGGCAACGCGGGAAACATTAGCGCCTACTGGGCGGGCTACGTCGAGTTCCGCGATCGCGGAAAGTCAAGCAGCCTGCCCCGCATGATGGGGTTTCAGGCGGAGGGCGCCGCGCCCCTCGTGACGGGCCGTCCGTGTCCCAACCCCGAAACAGTGGCAACAGCAATACGCATCGGCAATCCTGTCAGCGCTCACCTGGCCCGCGCGGCCGTAGCGGAGTCCGGCGGGGAGTTCCTCTCCGTGCCGGACGACGAGATACTCGATGCTCAGAGGGTGCTGGCGGCAAAGGGCGGTATATTTGCGGAGCCGGCCTCCTGCATCACACTGGCCGGGCTCATGAAACTGAAGAGGGAGGGCCGTCTTGGGGAGGGCCTGCGCGTCGTAATGGTGCTCACTGGCAACGGGCTCAAGGACCCGGACGCGGCACTCTCCCAGGTTGGAAAACCACTCAGCATAGGCGGGACGATGGAGGAGCTGATGGAGGCGCTGCGCCCTTGAGCGCGCCTGTGATCCGCGTCAGGGTTCCCGCCACGAGCGCAAACCTTGGCGCCGGATTCGACTCGTTGGGCATGGCGCTGTCGCTCTACAACGTCTTCAGCGTCACCGAGCTGCTTCCGGCAGACGAGTTCCGCTCCGACGTCATGGGGGAGGGCGCCAGGGAGCTGATCGACGCCTCCGCCAACCTCGTGGTGCGGAGCTATCTGGAGGCATGTAAGGCGTGGGGCACGAAGGCAACTGGGTTTAGCATCATGTCGCACAACGTCATCCCGCTCTGCAGGGGACTTGGCAGCTCGGCCGGCGCCGTCGTGGCTGGGGTCCTGATCGCGGACGCGCTCGGAGGCGTCGAGGCCCCGGAGGCGGAGCTGCTTCGCGTGATGACCTCGATAGAGGGCCATCCGGACAACGTGGCCCCCTGCTATCTCGGGGGCATGACGGTGAGCGCGTGGGACGGGCGCGAGCTGCGCTACGTTAGATTCCCATCCCTGCCCGACGATATGCACGTCGTCGTGGCCGTGCCGGACGTCAGGGTCAGGACGAAGGACGCTAGGGAGGCCCTGCCCGACAGGGTCGAATTTGGGGATGCCGTCTTCAACCTCGGACGGGCGGCGCTTCTGACAGCCGCTTGGGCCGCCGGCAGGTGGGATCTCCTGTCCTGGGGAATGGACGACAGGCTGCACCAGCAATATCGCGCGCGGCTCTTTCCCGGGGGAGATGTGATTATGGACAGGGTCCGCGTGATACCGGGGTGCCTCGGGGTCGCCATAAGCGGCTCCGGCCCGAGCGTGATAGCCCTCGTCCGGGGACGCCCGAGGCGCGTCGCGGAGGCCATGTGCGCCACGTTCTCCGAGCACGGCGTCGACTCCCTCTTCTTCGTGCTTGAGGGCAACGCGGACGGGGCGCGGGTCGAGATCCCGGTCGAATCGGCCGCCAGGGCGTAGGTGTTTCCGATGAATCTCGAGACGGGACGGACAAATTGCGAAGAAAAGTGTGAAAATTATAAAAGGACAGTCGTCATAAAATTCGGGGCGAGTTCGGTGTCGGATACCGGACGTATGCAGGATGCGGCCGGGGTCATCCGCCAGTATCGCGACAGAGGATACAGGCTGTCCGTTATAATGTCGGCGATGGGCGACACCGCCGACAGGCTGCTCGAGATGGCGAACGACGTCTCTGACGAGTTCGACGGCAGGGAGATGGATCAGCTCCTCGCCACCGGCGAGCAGCAGAGCGCCGCCCTGCTCGCCCTGGCGCTGAAGCGCGAGGGCATTCAGGCCCAGTCGTTCACCGCCGGGCAGGCCGGGTTTTACGCGAACGGATTCCCGATGGAGGGCAGGGTCTACAGGGTGGACCCGTCCGCCGTGGACTCAGCGATGGACGCTGGACTCGTGGCGGTCGTGGCCGGATTTCAGGCCATAAACGACGACGGCGACATCATCACGCTCGGACGCGGCGGGGCCGACCTCTCGGCGGTCGCGCTCGCGGCGGCGCTAGGGGGCGAGTGTCATATACTCAAGGACGTGAGGGGCGTCCTGTCCGCGGATCCGAAAATTGTCAAGTCTCCGATAAAGCTGGATTATCTGTCGTACAGCGAGTGCATGGAGCTTTCGATACTCGGCGCCGAGGTATTGCGGGCGCGAAGCGTCGAGGTCGCGGCGAGATATGAGGTGCCTGTTTACGTGGCCTCGAGCTTTGCCGAGGAGGAGGGGACCTGGATAGTGAAGAACAACCCGGTGAGCGAGGGCCTTGTAGTGAAGGGCGTCGTGAACGACGACAAGGTTGCAAAAGTCGTGATGATGGGCGTGCCGGACGTTCCGGGGATAGCGGGGCGTCTTTTTTCCAGCATGGCCGAGAAGGGGATAGGCCCTGAGATGATAATACAGAATAACATGAGGGGCGGCCTCAACGACAGAGGTTTTCTCGTCAAGAAGGAGCTGCTCGACGACACGATAGAGGTCTGCCGGAATTTCAGCAGGGACGTCGAGGCGCAGGGCGTGTCATTCAACACGGAGATAGCGAGGGTGTCCATCGTGGGCGCCGGCATAGCGAATCATCCCGACGTGCCGTCCAGAATGTTCAACGTCCTTGCCGGGGAGGGAATCAACATAGATATGATAGCCGCCACCGCGCTCGCCGTCACCTGCGTGGTGGCGTCATCCAGGGCGGACGACGCAGTGTGCGCGCTCCACGAGCACTTTATTGAGGAAGGGGCTGTTTAAAATGTCTGAGCTGGCGGTTAAACCGAAAAAAGTTGCAGTGCTCGGCGCAACCGGGCTGGTCGGCAGGGAGATCGTGAAGGTCCTGGAGCAGAGGTCGTTTCCGGTGTCGGAAATAGTCCTGCTCGCCTCCGAGCACTCGGCCGGGACCACAATAGAATTCTGCGGAGAATCTTACGTAGTGTCCACGGTGAACGACAGATCGTTCGAGGGCATCGATCTCGCGCTGTTCTCCGCCGGGGGCTCTATTTCCAAACGCTGGACGCCGGTCGCGGTCAGCGCGGGGGCGGTCGTGATCGACAACAGCGCCGCATGGCGCATGGACCCGACCGTTCCGCTGATCGTCCCGGAGATCAACCCCGAGGACTTGAGCTGGCACAGGGGTATCATCGCGAGCCCCGGATGCTCGACGGTGCAGTCCCTCCTGCCGCTCTTCCCACTGCACAAGGCGGCGGGGCTCAAGTACGTCGCCTACTCGACGTATCTTTCGGTCTCCGGCACCGGCAACGAGGCAGTGGAGGCGCTCGGCGCCGGAAGCCGCGAGCTGCTCTCCGGCAACGAGCCGCCGCGCGACCTCGTATACCCCCACCCGATAGCCTTCGACCTGCTTCCGCACATCGGCGCGTTCGACCAGGACGGCGTCACGGACGAGGAGTGGAAGCTGGTCCGTGAGTCACAGAAGGTCATGCACCTGCCAAAACTGAGGGTGAGCTGCACTGCCGTGAGGGTCCCGGTGTTCAGGGGACACGGCGAGTCCATAGTGGCGAGCTTCGATCGGC
The DNA here is from genome assembly GCA_031273585.1 of Synergistaceae bacterium. GTDB lineage: Bacteria > Synergistota > Synergistia > Synergistales > Synergistaceae > JAIRWR01. The sequence goes on along the minus strand of JAISRP010000099.1, from coordinate 1,939 downwards.
ACGTGACGCCGGCTGAGGCAACGGAGATACTCTCCAACGCCCCCGGGGTGAAGGTGATGGACGTCCCTGGCGACTCGGTGTACCCAAGGCCCCGCTACTGCGAGGGCAAGGACCCGGTATATGTCGGGAGAATCCGCGCCGACACCGGTCTGGATGGCGCCATCTCGATGTGGGTCGTGGCGGATAACCTCCGCAAGGGAGCGGCGCTCAACGCCGTACAGATAGCGGAGATACTGTAGCGCGCCGCGGCAGGGAAAACCGTGGGCTCCGCCCACGCCCGCCGGGGGACCAGTCCCCCGGACCCCCGTTCCATTTTTTTTGTTTTCGCCCTGCGGGCGAAAACAAAAAAAATAAAATAGGGTCCAGGGAGCTGCGCTCCCTGGCGGGGTTTGGGGCGGCGCCCCAAGGTTTTTACTCTTCCGGCGTTCAGCCTATGAAGATCTCCTTCGCAATGAACGCCGCGGCGAGTCCCCACATTATCGGGCTCACTTCCTTAGCGCGCAGCGAGGCTAATTTTACCGCGGCGTAGGTTATCACGCCAAACTCGATGCCGCTCGCTATGCTGTAGGTGAACGGCATCGCGAGGGTCGCCATTATCGACGGGAGGAGCTCGGTCCAGTCGTTGAAATTGATGCGCGTGACGCTCATCATCATGTAAACTCCGACGAATATCAGGGCTGGGGCTGTCGCGCACGTCGGCACTATGCTTATGATCGGGTTGAAGAAGACTGCCAGGAGAAACAGGATTGCCGTCACGAGGGAGGCGAGCCCTGTCCTGCCCCCGGCGCCTATGCCGGCGGCGCTCTCGACGTATGATGTGACGGTCGACACGCCGAGCATTGCCCCTCCTACCGTCCCTATCGCGTCGGAGAGGAGCGCGCTCCTCACGTTGGGCAGCCTGCCCTTCTCATCCAGAAGCCCGGCCCGCTCCGATACCCCCACCAGGGTTCCCACGGTATCGAAGAAGTCGACGAAGAAAAAAGTCAGGACGACCAACCAGAAGTTGGCGACCTCCGGGTTGGAGAGGTTGAAGCCGAGGCGCGAGAAGTCCATCTTCATGAAGATCGGGGCGATGGACGGCGGCATCGAGATGATCGAATCGGGCAGGGGGGCTACCCCGAGGGGTATCGACGCCAGGGTGATTATCACGATCCCCCAGAGTATCGCGCCGCGCACGCGAAATGCCTCGAACGCCGCAATGATGACCAGTCCCGCCAGAGTGAGGATCGCGGGCAGGTTGTTCTTCAGCGAGGCCTGCGCCACCAGGGTCGCCGGGTTGTCCACCGCGAGCCCGCTGCCTTGGAAGCCTATGAAGGCTATGAAGAGCCCTATGCCGGCGGAGATGCCGTACTTGATGGACATCGGTATTCCGTTGACCACGCTCTCGCGCACCTTCGTGAGGGTGAGCACGATGAAGATGATGCCCTCGACGAAGATCGCCGCCAGCGCCACGCCCCACGGCGTGTTCGTCCCCAGCACGACTGAGAACGTGAAGAACGCGTTCAGCCCCATGCCCGACGCCAGCGCGATGGGGTAGTTCGCGATAAACGCCATCAGCAGGGTCGCAAACGATGCCGAAAGACACGTCGACACCATCAGCGCGCCGAAGGGCATCCCGGTCTGGGATAACATGCCGGGGTTGACGAAAATTATATATGCCATGGTCATGAATGTGGTAATCCCAGCGAACACCTCGGTGCGCACGTCAGTTTTCCTCATGCGGAGCTTGAAGCGCGATTCCAGCCACTCGTTCATGTTTTTCCCTCCTGTCGGCAGGGCGCGCCTGCCGTGATACAGCCGATTGAATAATGACTATTAGCTTGACTCAAGTGCCGCCGCCAGTTGCATGATCTAACTTGATAGTCATATTTTAAATTGCTGCATGCGTCACTTCACGCGAAAAGTTCCAGCAGCCTGCCCTCCGCGGCGTTCACATACC
>JAISRP010000182.1 GCA_031273585.1 Synergistaceae bacterium | reverse complement strand
CAGGGCGAAAATCAAAAAAAGAAAACGGGGGTCCGGGGGACTGGTCCCCCGGCGGGCGTGGGCGGCGCCCACGGTCCTGACCCTGCGGACCTGCCCCTGCCCGCGGCATGAGGCGCCACGTTCATCCCGCCCTTCTCACGCTGCGGGTGGCGATCACCGTCACTGGCGCGTCGCCCCGCGGCGTCTGAATCGTCATGACCTCGTCTCCCATGAGCACCGGGGCGTCGAGCGATACGCCCCGCAGCTCCCCCATTACGAATCGCACGTCCTCCAGCGGAACGGGAGAGCAAGTGCGCACGCTGGCACAGAGGCAGTCCCCGCCCCACACCGAGACGCTCGTAGCTATCGTCCTCATCGGGAACTCGATCTCCCTTTCGACCCACATCTCGCCGCGAAAACACCCGTGACCCACTGACGATATCAGCCTCGGGCGGGGGGACCGTTCAAACTCCGCGTCTATTGCGCAGCCCCTTGGACACACCACGCAGATGAACTCGCCGCGCACGATATCAGCCCCGCCATTTTCGCTCATCTCACCCTGACCTCCAGCACGCCCGCCCCCAGTCCTCGGACGCGAGCGACGTCGGCAGAGGATAGGGCTATTCTGATCATCTCGGCCGGGTGCAACCTGGACCTGCGCTCCTCCAAGATCACGGTCCCGTTTGCCCCGACCTCTATCACACCGTTCCTCGACGGCTCGAGCACGCGGAATGCCAGCAGGACGCCGCTGTCATCCCGTCCGGCCCCGCATTTCATCCGGGACGGCGCCACGTAGCGCACCCCTCGGCCCGGCACGAGCCTCACGCCGTCCCGCGGCCCGCCGCCCGGATCTTCGCCCGCCGCGTACAGGGCCGCAAATCGCCCGGCCCTCTCGGCCTCCTCGGAGACCCAGTCCACGATGTCGTGAACGTGCAGCGCGTTGCCGCAGGAAAAAATGCCAGGGACGCTCGTCATGCAGCGGTCATCCACCATCGGGCCGCCGGTAAGCGGGTTCATCTCGGCCCCTGCGGCGCGGGCGAGCTCGTTCTCCGGTATCAGGCCGACCGAGAGCAGAAGGGTATCGCATGGAATAAACCGCTCCGTGCCGGGTATCGGCGTCAGGTCCGCGCCGACGTCCGCGACGCGGACTCCCTCCAGCCGGCCCATGCCGACCGTCTCCACCACGGCGGCGCTCAGGCAGAGGGGTATGCCGTAGTCGACGAGGCACTGCTGTATGTTGCGGGGCAGCCCGCTGGAGTAGGGCATCAGCTCGATGACCGCCTCCACGCGCGCGCCCTCCAGAGTCATGCGCCTTGCCATTATGAGCCCGATGTCCCCGGAGCCCAGTATGACCACGCTCCTGCCGGGCATGATGTTCTCGATGTTGACGAAACGCTGAGCCGCGCCGGCGGTGTAGACCCCGGACGGGCGGTGTCCAGGTATCGAGACCGCGCCCCTGGGTCTCTCGCGGCACCCGGTCGCGAGCACCACCGCGCCTGCGTCCACCTCCCGCATCTCCCCTCGCGCGGACAGGAGCAACCGTCCCTCCGGGGAGATGTCCAGGACGATGGTCCCCAGCTCGACGTCGATGCCAAACCCAGCGATCCTGTCTATGAAGCGGGCCGCGTACTCCGGCCCGGACAGGGCCTCCTTGAACCGATACAGGCCGAAGCCGTCGTGTATGCACTGGTTTAGTATTCCGCCGAGCAGCGCGTCTCGCTCGACTATCACCACATCGCCGCAACCTGCTTCCTTAGCCGCAATGGCCGCTGCGAGCCCGGCCGGCCCTCCTCCCGCGACAACGACGCCGCGGCGCGCGATATCCGTCATGACGCGGCGCCAAGCCTCCGAGGGCCCGCGTCCCGGACTCGCCCGGCAAACATCGCCGAACTCCGCCCCCGAAGCACGCAGTCCTCCGGCTCGTACCCATACTCGTCGCGCAGCATTCGGACTATCCTGGGTACGCAGAAGCCCCCCTGACATCGCCCCATCATGGCCCTGGAGCGATACTTTATGCTGGCCATTGTCCTCGCGCCGAGCGGGTTTTCTATCGCGTCCCGGACCTCCTTTTTCGTTATCCCCTCGCAGCGGCATATTATCTCGCCGTAGTCCGGCTCCGAGCGTATCATGTCCATTCGGACTCCAAGGGGCAGGCGCGAGAAGCATCCCGCAAAACCAAGCCGCTCCGGCCTGAAGTCGCTGCGTCTTTTGAGCCCGATCCGCCTGCCTATCATATCACGGACCTCGGCGGCTATGGCGGGCGAGCTGGTGAGCCCAGGGCTCTCGATGCCCTGCAGGCTGATGAACCCAGGCACGGACGCGTCATCGATCGTGAAGTCCGCGTTGCCGCCCACCTCGGGGGGCGTCTGCTTCGGCCTGTTGCCGGAGAATGAGCGGATAAAGTCGCCGGCCGCCAGCCCGGGCAAAAGCCGCAGCCCCTCCCTGCGCAGACTGTCCATCACGGGCGCGGTCGTTCGGTAGTCGCGCCGGTCCTCGTCCGGGATGTACACCGCGCTGGGACCTATCAGGATGTTGCCGTCAACCGTCGGAGTCAGGTGAATGCCGAGGCCCGGGTCGTTCGGCCCGGGAACCGGATATATGAGGGTTTTAAGCGAACCGTCGAGCCGACGGTCCAGTACGTAGTATTCACCGCGGCAGGCCCATATCGCGCCATCGCCCGCGCCCAACATCCCGCCGACCTCGTCCGAGTAAAGCCCGGCGGAGTTTACAACTATGCGCGAGCGAAAGGTCCGCGGGGCGCGGCAATTCTCATCGAGCGCCAAAACCTCGAATGCGTCCCCGTCCGCGGCGCGGGAGATCCCCACCACCCTGTGGCCCAGCCTGAAATCCACCCCGTTCGCATGTGCGTTCTCGGCCAGTGCGATCGTGAGTCCGTACGGGGATATTATCCCGCTCGACGGGGTCCACAGCCCAAGGATGCCCTCTATGCCGGGTTGAATCCGCCTCATCGCGTCGAGGTCCATGAGCTCCATCCCGGGCGTCCCGTTGGCCAGCCCCTGCTCCCTCTGGCGGTACAGCCCCGGCAGGTCCGAGTCGGAGAGAGCAACCGTGAGCTTGCCAATGCGCTTCATTGAGACCTTCAGGTCGGCGCACAGAGCGTCCATCATGGAGTTGCCCAGGACGCAGAGCTCTGCGCGCCTCGTGCCGGGCGCGTAGTTGATGCCGGAGTGAACGACGCCGCTGTTGCGGCAGCTCGTCCCAAGCGACACGTCGGGCTCCATCTCGAGGACACAGATTCGCAGCTCGTATCGGGACAGCTCCCGAGCCACCGCACAACCCACCACGCCCGCGCCTATGACGAGGACGTCGTATGTCCCCGATCCTCCGCCATGCCCATCAACAGTCCCTGCCAAGCCGATCTCTCCCCATCCGCGCGGATACCGCTCAAAACATGCACAATATACCATCAAATCCGCCCGCTGAAAAACCTTTGGGCTCGCACAAAAAACAAAAGTATCCCGCGCGGAACGAGCCGCGAGGTCACATCAGTTTATTACAAAGACCTCTGGACAATCCGCCCCTGATCTGCCGCCCCAGAGGCGATCGCTCCGGCTCGCGTTCGGGCCTATTCAACGCGCTCCTTTATCCACTCTGCGAACTTTTCGATATAGCTCCTCAGAAATCCGAGCGCCGAATCCGGGAGATGTCCGTCCTTCAGCTCCTTTGGAAACGCGAAATAAAACTCCGGCTGATTCATGGTCCGCAGGTCGAGGAACGTCAT
>JAISRP010000152.1 GCA_031273585.1 Synergistaceae bacterium | reverse complement strand
GAGTTTTGCAATCTCTTCGCCAGACAGGTTAATGTGATACGTTTTCGGCCTCGGCATAATGTCCCCCCGCTTTTTTGAGGGAAGCATATCATATATTATGTCAAATATCAATGATATGGTACACTAGATAACGGGACTGGTCCCCCGGCGGGCGTGGGCGGCGCCCACGGTCCGGCCCTGCTGGAGTTTAATTTCTTCTGTTCCTCGCCAGGATCAACAGTCTCATGAGTTGCGAGACGGCCATTATGGTCGCGGCGACGTAGGTGAGAGCTGCCGCGTTTAGTACGCTTCGCGCGCCGGCGGTCTCGTTCGCGCTCAGTACGCCGGTCGAGGAGAGCAGTTTGAGGGCGCGGGACGACGCGTCGAACTCCACCGGAAGCGTCACGACGTGAAATACCACCGCGCCTGCGAACAGCAGGATTCCTATGTTCATGAGCGGCCCGAGCCCCATGAAGAGGCCTATCATGAAGAGAATTATCGCTCCGTTCGAGCCGAGGCTCGCCACCGGGACCAGCATGTTTCTGAGCCGAAGCGGCGAGTACCCGGAGCCGTCCTGTATGGCGTGCCCGACCTCGTGAGCCGCCACCCCTATCGCCGCTATGCTTGAGCTGCCGCCCACCGAGTCGGAAAGCCGCAGAACTTTCGACCGCGGGTCGTAGTGATCCGTCAGCTCGCCGCGCACCCGTTCGATCCGAACGTCGTTCAGGCCGAAACGGTCGAGCAGCATCCTCGCTACCGTGTCGGCGCTCACCCCCCTCGACGCGTGAACGCGGCTGTATTTAGCGAACGCGCCGCTGACACGCGCCTGCGCGAAAAACGCCAGCAACAACGCCGGTATCAAGAGCAAAAACGTACTGTCGCCCATCATGGGATACATCCATCATCCCCCCCTAAGGCCAGATTATATCAGCGTATGAATAAAAGTCAAGGATGGTCAGACGCACCGGGGCCGCTGTAGAAATCAGATATGGCGGAGACCACGAACTCCTGTTCGTCCGCGGTGATCTCGGGGAACATCGGGAGCGCCAGGACCTCGTCCGTCAGCATCTCCGCCACCGGCATGTCGCCCTTTTTATAGCCCGCGGACGAGAAACAGGGCTGAAGGTGGAGGGCGAGCGGATAGTAAACGCGGGTCACGATTCCGCGCTCGGACATGAAGCGTTGCAACCGGTCCCTGTCCCTGGCGCGGACGACGTACTGGTGATATGTGTGCCTGCCGTGCTTCTCCTCGGCGGGCGGCGCTGCAAGGCCCAAAAGCGCGCGCTCGGCCAGCATGAGGCTGTAGCGCCTGGATGCCTCGCGCCTCTCCTCTATCCACGTCTCAACGTGCCTCAGGCGGACCCTCAGAATTGCGGCCTGAAGGGCGTCGAGCCGGCTGTTAATGCCTGTCTCCTCGTGAACGTATGCCGAGGCGGCGCCGTGCGTCCTGAGACGTGAGATCCTCTCCGCATCCGAGTGGTCCCTGCAGGTGACCATGCCCGCGTCGCCGTAAGCCCCGAGGTTTTTAGTCGGGAAGAAGGAGAAGCAGCCGAGCCTGCCCCACGCGCCGGACCTCATTATGCGGCCGCCGTACAACCTGTGCGCCCCGAAGGACTGAGCGCAGTCCTCTATGAGGGCTATGCCCCTCCGGGAGAGCTCGGGGGCTATCTCCTCGAGGCAGCAGAGCTGGCCGAAGATATGAACCGGGATGACTGCCCTCGTCCGCGGCGTTATCGCCCGGAGGGTCCCCTCCATTGACATGTTGTACGTCTCGGGCGAGACGTCCACAAATACCGGACGCGCGCCGAGGCGGTCGATGCAGCCGGCCGTAGCGAAGAACGTGAAGGGGGTGGTTATCACCTCGTCGCCGGGACCGACTCCAGCTGCCATGAGCGCAAGAAGCAGCGCGTCCGTCCCTGAGGCGACAGCCACCGCGTGAGGCGCCTCCAGGTACGCCCCGGCCTCCCTCTCGAACTCGGACACCTCCGCCCCCATTATAAAACATTGGGAGGAGAGGACCCTCTCGACGGCTTCCCTTATCTCGTCCTCGACCCGCGCGTAGTTTCGCTTTAGATCGAACGACGGGATCTGACGAGCTGCACACATTTCAAACACCTCTCCCCGCCCCATGACGCCCCGCGCACGGGAATGATAAAACCAAATCCGCAAGTTCAAGACCGTGGGCGCCGCCCACGCCCGCCGGGGGACCAGTCCACCGGACCCCCATTTTTTTTGATTTTCGCCCCGCGGAGCGAAGATCAAAAAAAGCGAAAAGGGTCCAGGGAGCTGGCGCCCTGGCGGGGTTTGGGGCAGCGCCCCAAGGTCCTGGCCACGGGATTTGGGGATGACCGGCCTGCCGATTACAGCCGCTAGCCCGTCCTAAAATGATTCTCACAGATGCGGCCGGGTTATTGACTCTCGGAGGCCCTCCCTCTTTTCGCCGAGCACATCAGCATCGCCACGAAGTGGAGCTGGGGGACGTTCTCGCAGATTATCTTTATCATGACGGCTATGGGCACTGACAAGAGCGCCCCGGACAGCCCCCAGATTATTCCCCAGAACATCAGCGAGATCAGGATGACCACCGGGCTCAGGTCCAGCGTGTCGCCCATTATCTTCGGGGTCATTATGTTTCCGATGAAGAACTGGATCGAGAGCAGCGCCAGCAGGGTGAGGACCGACGGGACCCAGTTGGGGTAATACTGCACGAGGGCGACTAGGACCGGCGGTATCGACGCCGCTATGGAGCCGATGGTCGGGATGAAGTTGAAGAAGAAGGCGAGAACCCCCCACGTCAGCGCAAAATCTATGCCCAGGGCGTAAAGGGCCACGAAGACGCACACGCCCGTTATGAAGCTGATCACGGCGAGCGTCCTCAGGTACTTCGATATCTGGCCCATGACCTTGTCCGCGATTCGGGACACGCGCTCGCCGCCCTCGCCCCTGAAGGCCATCCTGATGCGCCTTTCCGTGTACGGGGTCTCGAGCAGCATGAAGACCAGAAACACCATCAGCATCAACAACGTGCCCAGCCAGTTGAGCAGAAATCCGGTCATGCCGGAGAGATACCTGCCAACGGTGTTGAACCAGTTTATCGATACCCAGAAGTCCTTGGGAAAATCGTACTCCTCGAGCAGAGTCCTGCCTATGTCCATGAGTTTGTTGTAGTACTGCGGGAGCGTCTGCACGACGCTCTGCATCATCGAGTTCAGGAATATCCCGAGGGGGAGCAGGATCGCTAACAGCAGCACGAGCACGACGACGACCATCACCGGCACAGGGAGCCTGAATGGCTCCCCGAGCTTCACCACCGGCGTAAACAACATAGTCAGGAGAAACGCAAGCATGAACGGTATCGCCACCTGAGCTGCGTTGCTAAGGACGAATCCGACCGCAAGCACCGTCATCACGACGACGCACGGCTCCAACATGCTGTGCCGCCTGTCCCTGCGGCGAACCGGGAAATCCTCCCCGCCATCCTCCTCAGGCCTCGGGGATAAAACTTTATCGCTCATTCAATCAATCACTCCAGCCTCTCTGTATATAGCTCCCTCGGCCCCCGACGTCACGAACTCGCGGTAACGCTCCAGGAACTGGCTTCCGGCGGGACGGAGCTTCGGCGAGCTGTCCGCCGCGCGGCGGGCCAGCTCGTCCTCCGACACGGCCAGCTCTATGCTCCGTGCCGGTATGTCTATCTTTATAATGTCCCCCTCCCGGACAAGGCCTATCGGGCCTCCCCGCGCGGCCTCGGGCGATATGTGGCCTATCGCGGCGCCCCTGGACGCCCCCGAGAACCTGCCGTCGGTCAGGAGGGCTACCGACGAATCCAGCCCCAACCCGGCCAGGGACGACGTCGGCTGAAGCATCTCCCTCATGCCGGGGCCGCCCTTCGGCCCCTCGTTTATTATGACCACGACGTCGCCCTTCATTATCCGGCCGCCGGAGATGGCCCTGTAAGCCGCCTCCTCGCCGTCGAACACCCTGGCAGGCCCCTCGTGCCTCATCATCTCCGGGAGAACCGCGCTCTGCTTCACGACGGAGCCGAGCGGCGCGATATTTCCAGTCAGTATCGCAAGGCCGCCCTCTGCGTGCACCGGGCTGTCCAGAGGACGTATCACTTCATCGTCCTTCACGCAGACCCCGTCTAGGTTGGCCTCGACCGTCCTCCCCGTGACAGTCATTGGCGCGCCGGACACGAGGCCGCGCTCAAAGAGGCGGGACATCACGGCGCCGATCCCTCCCGCCTCGTGAAGGTCGACCATGAAGTGGTCCCCCCCTGGGCTCATGCTGCATATATGGGGCGTGCGCCGGCTCACCTCGTCTATGTGCGAGAGAGGCACGGAGAACCCTGCGCTGTGGGCTATGGCCGGTATGTGCAGGCACGTATTCGTCGACCCGCCCATCGCCACGTCGACCGCCAGCGCGTTGTCCAATGCCTCCATCGTCACGATGTCCTTAGGCCTGATATTTCGTTCGAGCAGGTTCATCACGGCCCTGCCGGCATCCTTGGCGAGCCTGACCCGCTCCGAGTACACCGCGGGCGCGGTGCCGTTGCCGGGCAGAGCCAGCCCGAGGGCCTCCAGGACGCAGTTCATGGTGTTCGCCGTGAACATCCCGGCGCAGGACCCGCAGGTCGGGCAGACGGACCGCTCCATCAGCTCGAGGTCCCGGTCGCTCATCTCGCCGGACAGCCTGCGGCCGACCCCCTCGAACATGGTCGAGAGGTCCGTCCTCCGTCCGCGGTATTTTCCCGGCAGCATGGGGCCTCCGCTCAGTATGACGGTCGGAACGTTGAGCTCCAGCGCCGACATCGCCATCGCCGGAATTATCTTGTCGCAGTTCGTCACCATGACGAGGGCGTCGAAGCCGTGAGCCATCGTCATGGTCTCTATCGTGTCCTTGACGAGCTCTCGGCTAGGCAGTGAGTACTTCATCCCGACGTGATTCATCGCGATTCCGTCGCACACCCCTATCGTAGGGAACTCTATCGGCAGCCCCCCTCCCGCGTACACTCCCATCTTCACCGCCTCGACGAGCCTGCCGAGGTGGCTGTGCCCGGGGATTATGTCGTTCCGCGAGTTAACGACCCCAACCCACGGGCGCTCTATCTCCCAGTCAGCATACCCGTCCGCGTACAGGAGCGACCTGTGCGGCGCGCGGTCGACGCCGCGCTTTACGCTGTCGCTGTTCAACATCTCCTCCACACACCCCTCCAATAATTCATCGCAATATCGACAGGTCGAGCGAGGCGCCTTGCGTCTCCGGCGCGCCCTTCGGTCCCCATCCCTCCACCGCAATGGTCTCGTATATGGCGGAGGCTCCGGAGCCGTCCTTCGAGCGCGTCGCAAAGAATACGGATACTACCCGCCCCGGCCTCTTTCCCTTCAGATCGGGCTCCGCCAGCCTCGCCGCGACGACGACCCCGTTCACCCTGGCTATGACGCTGCCGTTGGCGTCCCTCCACAGCGACATATTGACGGGGTAGGCAAAGTTTTTTATCTTGAAGTCCGACGTCCACTCGGACTTCCTCCCGTCGACGAAGTACGCCAGCTGACCCACGCCGTCGGGATACGCGCAGAGGGCGTAGCTGCCCTCCTCGGACCGCAGCCCCACCCCGGAGGCGGGTCCCTCGGATCCCCTGACGCGCGCCGTCACGACCCACTCCGCGTAAGTCTGCTCCTCGTCCGGAATGGCGAAGCTCGTCCAGATGTCGGCGTTCGGCACGCGGGACGATATCCGGTACGCCCCGTTCTCCGGGATCTCGTTTTTAACAGCGTCCCGGTTCATCCCAAAGTCGCGCGCGGTAAATACGCTCCTGTACCGCTCCTCCGCCGAACGCGCCTCCCCGGCGCAGGATGCGACCGCTGCCGCCACGGCCGCCGCAAGACATAGAAACTTTTTCAAACCCTTCCAGCCCATCTGCATAACCTCCGGTCCGTAATAAGTGAAACTCCGCATCCTAGGGCAGGACCTTGGGGCTCCGCCCCAAACCCCGCCAGGGAGCCAGCTCCCTGGACCCTTTTCACTTTTTTTGATTTTCGCCCTGCGGGCGAAAATCAAAAAAAGAAAATGGGGGTCCGGGGGACTGGTCCCCCGGCGGGCGTGGGCGGCGCCCACGGTCTTCTTCCCGTGGGTTTTGGTTATCCCGGGGTCTCCGGAGACGAATCGGGGATTCCTCATATACTGTATAATTCCGTATCGGTATGCCTGCGTGGAGGTCGATGTCAATGGGGACGAAATTTAATCTGTACGGTGTCCGCGGGGAGGTCTCCTTCGGTCTGGACGACGCCGAGGGGGAGGATGGGTCTTATGTATTCTGCGGATACTGGACCGGCGCGCATACGGCCGATATATGGGGGTTTGCCGTCAACTTCAGCGCGACGGTCGAGCCTGAGGGATACGGGGAGAGGATAAACGTCCTAGAGGAATGCAGCGGAGGGGGCGGCGCATCCTGGTTTGAAAACAGGCTCGATCTGATGCGCGAGGTCGAGCTCACGGCGCGGAACCTGCAGGGGGAGGTAGCCAGGAGGTACCCCGAGATGAGCGTGGAGTTCGCGATGGAGCTGGAGGGATATTACGACGCGGGAGGGTTGGAGCGCCTCGTCGGGGCGTTGGCAGATGTCATGGGACATCCGTCCCTCGCGCCCGGTCGCCGGGCAGAGGCGCTGATCCCGATATTCGAGGGGTTGGACCGGATCGTCAGGGAGGCCCGAATCCCCGAGCGCATGAAGCTGGGGGGATCTCCGTTCAACGTGATTCTTCTGGAGACCGCCTCTCGCCTCAGAAGCGTCCGGCTTCGAGCGGAGGAGGAGGCAGCCGGGGAAGGGGCCGTGCCGGAGAAGTTTTTCACTGCCCTGGGACGCGCTCTCGATACCCTGGAATCCGCCTCCGCCGAACACGAGGAGGGCAGCAGGAGGGCTGAGGAGGCCCTGCCCAAGCCCTCGGAGGATGAGGCCGCCGGGATTGAGGCGATGGAGGCGGAGCTCGAGAGCCCAGACACCGCGGACGGCAGGAGGATCGAGATATGGCGAGAGCTGTACGGCAACGAGCTCGTGAGCCTGGGGCGAAGGATCGACTTCGTGGAGGCCATGTCAAACCTGCTCACCGGTAGCGGCGCGAGGGTGAACGAATCCATTCGCGCGGCCCGCGAACGGCATGGAGTCATGCCCCCGATGGATGGCTACGTGGACGAGATAAACCGCACGTTAGCGGAGCTCGACGGCTTCGGATTCGCCCGCTTTGCGGACGCCCTGGCGGATGAATTTCTGGAGGCGGCTAACGCCTGGAGGCAAAAGTCCGCCCGCCCACCGCTGACGAGGGAGGAATTTTTAGATGCGCTCTGTCCCGCGACGGTCTGCGCCTCGGTGATCGACCGCGCCGGCGAGCCGCGCGGCCGGGTCGAGATTTACGTCAGGGGCAAGTGTGACGACGCGCTGGCAGGGCGAGTACTGTACATAAAGCTGATCTGCGGCGACATAGCGGGGCTCGATGTCATCCCGGCGTGGTAGCGCCCGCTGTCCCCGGCCGTCTGCATCCGTTCGCGTTAATGCCGGG
>JAISRP010000123.1 GCA_031273585.1 Synergistaceae bacterium | reverse complement strand
TATCCAGCTGTTTCTCCTCTCCATCAGCACGGTGTTGCGCCAGAGCCCCTTTGAGTCCCGGGCTATTCTCTCGCGCAAGCCTACGATCCTGAAGCCGCACGAGATATGCAGGCCGATGCTGGCGTCGTTATCCTCCATTATCACGGACTGGAGCGTCCAGATGTCGTTCAGCCCGGATTGCCTGACGAGCGACTCGAGGAGGAGACGCCCAACGCGCCTCCCCCTGTGCTTGTTGGACACGTAGACGCTGACCTCGGCCACGCCGCGGTACGCCGCGCGGCTGCTCACCGGGGAGAGAGCGCACCACCCGACGACCTCACCGGAGATTGCGGCGACGAACCGGCAGATCTTCAGGTGATCGGCATCCCATCTCCCGTAAGGGGGAACCGAGGTCTCGAACGTGGCGTTCCCATCGTCGATGCCCTGACGAAGAATCCCTGAGACCACCCGCCAGTCGTCCTCCCTCATGAATCTCACGGCGACTCGCGGGACGGAGTCCGGGGCGATCATCGCCTACTCCCCCTCTGTTGCCGCCTTCACCGATCCGAGACCCTCTATCTCATCCACAGGAAGGGCTATCACGACCCCCTGCGCATCCGTGTTCATGCCGCACGACTGGGTAATCGCCCTCATTATCTCGTTTTTCTTCTCATGATTGACGAGTATTGCCACGATATCCTTCTCTAGCTGCACCGATATGCCGAAGAACTTGACGTCCTCCTCTATCCCGATCTTCCTTCCGTGAAGGACCGTTCCCCCCCTCGCGCCGGCGGCTTTGGCAGCCTCCATCAGCCTGTCCACGTGCCCCTGATTTATCACTGACAGTATCATGTCGTACTTCGGAACGCACTTGACGGTCTCCACTTTTTCATCTTCCCCCCTCGGCGCGGCTCCCTTGGCGATCAGTTGAAGCGCGGCGTTGTTGATACCCGATATCGGCGTCGTAAACGCGATCCCCTTGCCCGGCTTGCGCAGGTGGAGCCTTTCGGAGATCTTGCGCATCAGCCCCGATACGGTATTTTCCTGCTCAAGACAGCATATGAGTGACTTGTCGATCGAGTTGAGCCCCAGAAAAGCCATTATCTCGGAACCGGCTGTCCCCTCCCCGAGCGTTATGAAGTGGAATCGGACGTGATCCTCCTTCAGAATGTCCGTGACCTTCTTGGTCCGCGCCCTGTCCACGATTACCCCAAGCAGTTTCAGCGTGACCGGTTTTGTATGCTCACTCATCTGAGGACTCCTCCTCGAAGTCGATAATCTCGTCCGCTCCAACAAGCTCGACCGCCCCCATCTCCTCCACGGTCTTGGTCTGGCGCGCGTAGATGAGGCCCATGAGCTGTATAGTTATGAGGGGCGTCATCGCGACCATCGCGACTACCCCGAACGCATCCGTCAGGACGTTCCCGCCGACGCTCTCGCAGGCGCCCATGGCAAACGGCAGCAGGAACGTCGACGTCATCGGCCCGCTAGCCACCCCTCCGGAGTCGAACGCGATGCCGGTGAATATCCCCTCCACGAAGAACGCGAGGGCAAGGGCTATCGCGTAACCCGGTATCAGCAGCCAGAAGATCGATATGCCCGTCAATATCCTCACCATCGAGAGCGCCAGGGACATGGCGACCCCCAGCGACAGGGACAGCTTCATGGCCCTCTGCGAGACCGTGCCCCCGGATATCACCTCGACCTGCTTGTTTAAAACGTGCACAGCCGGCTCGGCCACCACTATGTAGTACCCTATGATCATGCCGAGCGGGATCAGCGCCCACCGGTATTCGCTCGCGGCTATCTGGGAGCCGAGAAGGTGCCCCACCGGTATAAAGCCGACGTTGACCCCGGTGAGGAACAGCACGAGCCCTATGAGCGTGTAAACCATCCCCACGCCTATCGTCATTAGCTGCCTCTGCGAAAATCGCCTCGACGCGGCCTGAAATATCGCGAAGAAGGCGCACACCGGCACGAGCGCCATCAGAACCTCCTTCAGGTAGCGAGGCAGCTCCCTCGCGTACTGCTCCGCAACGTCCTTAGTCGTTATGACATTCAGAAGCTCGACCGGCATGTACGTCGCGTCGGAGGGGTTGTACCCTATCCCCAGGATCAGCACGGCCAGGACCGGGCCGATGCTGCATATCGCGACGAGGCCGAAGCTGTTATCCTGCGAGCCGAGCCCCCCGCGCGAGGCCGAGAGGCCGATGCCGAGCGCCATTATGAACGGCACCGTCATGGGACCGGTCGTGACGCCGCCCGAGTCGAACGCCACCGCGATGAAGTCCCGCGGCGCAAAGGCGGACACGATGAACATCAGCAGGTAAAAGGCTATCAGCAGACGGCTGAGGCTGATCTTGAATATGACCCTCAGCATAGCCACGACCAGGAACAGCCCCACCCCGAGGGCGACCGTTCCGATAAGCACCAGATCGGGAATCGCCGGCACCTGCTTGGCCAGCACCTGAAGGTCCGGCTCCGCCACAGTGATTATGAACCCCATGAGAAAGCTCACGAACACCACGAGCCACAACATTTTCGCCTTTGTAAACTGGGCGCCCACCGCCTCGCCTATGGGCATCATCGCTATGTCGGCCCCGAGCGAGAAAAAACCCATTCCCACTATCAGCAATCCTGCCCCGACAAGGAACATTATCGTCGTCCCTATAGGTATCGGCACGGCATATATGCTAAGGATAAAGACAATCGCCGTAATAGGCACGACGGAGGACAGCGATTCCAGTATCTTCTCCTTCAATTTTCTGTTCACCTGATCACCTCACATTACATAGTATATTATGGCTATCAAGTTAGATCATGCAACTGGCGGCGGGCCGATGTTTCGGCGACTCTCTACGCGAATCTGACGCGCTGAAAGCACTTCCATGTGCTTAAATCGCTCGACCGACTTCCTGTCGGTCGCAGATTCGCTCCGTGCAGCGCTACGCGCCGAGGACAACGCGTTCGCCGAAACATCGGCACTTGAGTCAAACTAATAATCATACTTTTTTTGATTTTCGCCCACAGGGCGAAAATC
>JAISRP010000118.1 GCA_031273585.1 Synergistaceae bacterium | reverse complement strand
GTGCGCGCCCCTGAGCATCCCGGTAACTTACAGCCCCCAGTTGCCGGGGTTCGGGTTGTGGAGCAGGTAGACGTCGATGTAATCGGTCCCAAGCCGCGCCAGATCCTCGTCCAGGAATTTTTCAATACCTTTTTAGGCTTCTAATTTTAAATTGCTATATTCCATAACAGTCACTCGCTTTCTTCAAAACTTTGCCTGAACTGGCTCATTCGGTCCCTCGTCCGCGCTGTAGAGCGGGGCCTTGCGGAAGCCGAGCCCGTGGGAGACCAGCGCGGACGGGAAAGTCTGGATGGCGTTGTTGAAATCCATCACGGTTCCGTTGTAGTAGCGTCTCGCGAGCTGCAGATCGTTTTCGAGGGCCGACAGCTCGCCCTGGAGTTGTCCGAAGTTTTCGTCTGACTTCAGCTCCGGGTGCGCCGCGGCCGTCGCGAACAGACTCCGCAGGGTCGACGTGAGCTCGTTCTCTGCGTCTATTCTGGCGCCCTGGGTCTGGGCCCTGGATATCGCGTCGCGCGCTTCCGCGACGCGCCGCAGGGCGTCCTGTTCGTGGGCGGCGCGGTCCTTGACTGTCTCGATGAGGTTCGGCACGAGGTCGAACCTGCGCCTGAGCTGCACGTCCACCCCGCTCCACGCCTCATCCTTGAGTTTTGACAACTGAACTAAGCCGTTGTAGATCTTGATGCCCCACAGCAGAATGATCACCGCAATCACTGCGATTACGACCAGCGTGGACGTCGCGGTCATCATCTTTATCACCTCTTTCTCCTCGGGCAGAGGACCGTGGGCGCCGCCCACGCCCGCAGGGGGGGCGCGCGGAGGACGCATGTCCTCCGCGCGCAATCGGCGTACGAGGTTCGGTTTTTTTCGGGGGGATTACGCGGCCCTGCGGCGGCTTATCGCGGCGAGCGCCCCGATTATGGCGAGGCCCAGCGCGCCGGTGCTGCACCCGCTGCTGGAGCCGCCTTCGCTCTCAGTGGCGGGCGGATCCTTCTCCTTGCTGAGGGAGGCGATCTCCGCAGACGCGAAATTGTCCTCCTCGCCGTCGTAGATTATGAGCCACTTCTGGCTATCCTGGCTAACAAGCTTCACGTCGCTGCCCGTGCCTCTTCTGCCGCCGTTATCCGGCGCGGGTCCGTCCACTACGACTATCGTCGCGTCCAGATTTACAGTTCCGTAGCCGAAGTCGAATATATCGGGGAACTCGCTCAGCAGGTCGATCTCCCCGCCGTCCGGGAGATAGCTGATGACCTCGTACTGCTCTTTGAAATCACCGAGGCTGTCGACAGCAGGAAGGGGCTTTTCGCCGAACGACGTAGCGTTGACAGGGAACGAGAGGGATGACGCCAGAATCAGCGCGTCGCCGGCCGCGGCAAGCTCCGTGCCGATGGCAACGGCGGAGGATGTGCGGTCTCGGAGGGCGCTCTCGTTCTTGAATATGGTTGCGCCGGTCGTTACGTCGTCTGCCCCGGCCACCACCACCTTATCGCTCGTTATGCCGGACTCCTCCAAAATCACCTTCGCGGCAGCGACCTCATCGGATGAGGGAAGCGTCACGAAAGCGGTCCGCTCCGCGCCGACCGGGTTCACGTAAAAATTCCACTCGTAGAAGATGTGGGCGTCGTCAACCGCGTTGATGCCGTCCTCGTATTTAAAGCGAATCTGGATAAAGTGGATATCCTCGATCGGCCTTATGACATCTCCGAAATAGAGGCCACTCTCGGCTCGCGCCGGGAACTTGTGGCTCGCCTCGAGCCTTTCGCCGTCCTCGAAATATTTGATAAATGTATCCATTTCGTATCTATTTTTCTCGCCCACGTAGCCTATTTCATACTTATCAACACGCCAGACGTCATTGGCGGCGCTCTTGACTAGGGTCTCCGACGGATTGGATGCGTCGACGAAGCGCAGTTTAAATCCGTCGACGAGCCCCTCGGCGTTCTGCGTCAACTCCAGATACGGCGCGCACTTCAACTGCTCCTCGGTCGTGCGAATCCTGGGGTAAGCCCCGGAAATTTCATAGCTGTTATCGTTGTTGCGATACAAGAATTTCTGCCCGCTGAAAATTTTCTCCGCCTCTCCGGTGAAGGTCGCCTCGTAATTTTCTCCATTAACTTTGACGAGTGCGTTGCCGTTAGGGCCGTTAGGGCCTTGTTCTACCAGTCCTATATCAAAAGATCTCTCGTTGTAATAACCTGCGATGGTTATTTCTCCCGTTGTCTCATCCGCTGCATAAATATAGCGCAACGGCAGTCCGCTGATATCAGGCAGGGTGATTATTCCCTCGGGGTTGAGTTCACCCTTATTTTTAACGTAGTTTCGTACATTGATGCCCAAGCCGAGAAATACAGGTTTGCTGCCGCCGTCGGAGGCGTTGAAGACGGTTTTGCCGTCCACGATGTACGCCAGGGAATTGTGACCTATGTTCGTGTAATTGCTGTTTTCGCAATCGTACAACTCGGGGCCCGCCCCGAACGCGGACATGGAGAGGGACACTACGCCGAACAGGGCAAGGACAAACAGGCTCATTGACTTGTGAATCTTCATCACGCAAACCCCCAATTTTTGATTTTTCCGTATGATTACGATCTCATACTAGGATAACAAAACGCCTTTGTCAACGACCCCCTTAGTCCCGGCAGTAGAGTTTGTAGAGGGCCTGAGTGCCGTCCTCGGAGAAGCCCTCCTCCTCGAGTTTGAGGTACTGCCTGAGCGCGGTTTCGAGTCCCTCGAGCTCCAGCCCGAGGTCGCCGGCCGACTGACATGCCAGCCTCATGTCCTTGATGAAATGCTTTACGAAGAAGCCCGGTTTGAAGTCCCCCCCGAGGATGCGCGGGGTGTAGTTCGTGAAGCTCCAGCTTCCGGCGGCGCCGCCCTCGAGGCACTCGAAGATCTTCTGAGGGTCGAGTCCCGATTTTTTTGCGAAAGCCATGCCCTCGCACACGCCGAGCATCGTCCCCGCGATTATGATCTGGTTGGCGAGCTTCGCCCTCTGCCCTGAGCCGGAGGGCCCGAAGTGAACGATGTTCCTGCCCATGACCTGGAACAGCGGCAGGGCCAGGTTGAAGTCCTCCTCCGACCCGCCTACGAGTATCGAGAGCGTGCCCTCCCGCGCGCCCCTGTCGCCCCCCGTCACCGGTGCGTCGCAAGCTCCGACGCCCCTCGCCCTGGCGGCATCCGAGATTCTCACCGCAAGCTCCGGGCTCGATGTCGTCATGTCTATTACGAGGGCCCCAGGTTTCGCGCGCTCGACTATGCCGCCCGGATCGAGGTAGATCTGCTCGACGTCCTTGGGAAACCCGACTATCGTTATTACCACGTCGCTCTCCGAGGCGACCTCCCCGGGGCTGCCGAGCAGGCGCGCCCCCTTCTTGACGAGCGGCTCGCACTTTGAGGCGGTGCGGTTGTAGACGTTGAGCGCATACCCGGCGTCCGCCAGATGCCCCGCCATCGACGCCCCCATCACCCCGGTGCCGATGAATCCGACCGTCGGTTTGTTCCGATCACTGCTGCAAGTTGTCAATATCTCTTCCTCCCATCGTTAATGAGTATCCGTCAATGGTGAGTATTGTACGATCGAAGCCGCCAGCCGTAAACCCTGCGGCTTTTCAGAGGTGTGTGTGATGATTTCTGGGTTTATTCGTGAGTCGGGCGGGTTGGTCTGCTGCGGTATTTTGTTCGGCGCGCTCATGTCGGGCGCGGCCGAGGCTCACATGTTTATTTACAGGCCGGAGGCCTTGGAACACAAGAAATCGCCCTCCCGTGTTGGGGGCGGGAGGGCGATTTGTCAGGCGCCGGCAACCAAAAGCTTCGGCAATTTTTTTCCGGTTGACTCTACTCCCGGAGCGAGTGAAGAAAGGTTATCACAGAATATATTTTTTTGCTATGCGGAGTTGGCTTAATTTTTTCCCAATGTATGGCAGATCTCGCATAGACAGATAATTGGCATAGTTGTGATAAAATTTTATTGCGTTGATAGTCAGGCATAACACCTATCAATAATGTAATAAATGGCCGCGAGGCGTGACAGGAAAATGTCACCCCGCCCAGCGGGGCGGCATCACCTGAAAAAATGCCTGTTGACGCCGTCCGACAGGCGCGTTTCAATCGGGCCGCCGTGATAGCAGATAAAAGTCTCGATGTCGTATGCCGCCAATTTTTTCACGGACTCCCTAGCCATGCCCAAGTCGATCGCGTAATGCGGATTGGCGAGTCGCAGCCTGCCTTTTATCGCCACCAGCGCGTCCCCGGTTATCAGGGTCCTGTGCCGCCGCAGCAGCACTGATATGTGCCCCGGCATGTGTCCCGGAGTCGCTATTATCTCAGTCCCCCCGCACCAGGGGAACGTGTCGCCGTCATGGAGCAGGACATCCACCCCGACCGGCCTCACCGACTCGACGGTCCTCCGGAACGCCTCCTCGCCGATTCGCTCCTCCGGCGTCAGCATACTGGCCCTGGCGTCCGCCTGTTCGAGCCTGAGAGATTTTCTCGACCCGTCGATATAGGGCGCGTCCAGCTCGGAGGCCATAACGCGCACGCGGGAGTATTTTTGGCGAATCTCGCCCAACGCCCCGCAGTGGTCGAAGTCGTGGTGGGTGACGATGACGGACGTGAGCCCGCATATCGGCGCTCCGGCGGATTCCGCCGCCCGCTCGAGCTCCGGCAGCCCCCCTGGATAGCCGCAGTCGACTAGCACCCGCTCGGCCCCATCCTCTATTATGACAGGGTGAACCGCCACGATCTCGTCCCCGTCGTCATATCCGACCTCTAGGATCAATATTTTCCCGCAACCATCGGCACGATTCAAATTATCGCCCCCCTTTGCCCGGTTGTCTGTCTACTTTATAACATTGCACCTGTTTATGCACATGGCGTCTGTGCTCTTTCGGTGTCATGTGCTTGATTTCCCCATAGCGCGCCAATCGTATTGCATGTACTTCCGGCAGCTAAGAAGCTATAGTGTAAAATAACATTACCCGAGCAGTCAGCTTTCGAGAACCAAAAATCCGAGAGCCAAAATAAAACGGGAAGGGGAGAAGTAGACGCCAATGGTACGCTGTTATGCACTGCGAGATGATCAATGGGAGCGTATAATGGACTTTTTGACTAGTGTTCCATCTCATTGATATATAG
>JAISRP010000095.1 GCA_031273585.1 Synergistaceae bacterium | reverse complement strand
CGTGGGCGGCGCCCACGGTCCTGCCCCTGCGAATTTGAGCTTATCGGGACCGTCCCCACCCCGGCGCGCCTGGCATCGCGCGCGCGTATCTCGAAAATTCGTGCTATAATCAGACGTATTTTGGTAGATGCCTTCAATAACGAAAGGGGAGTGGTCACTTAGATGACGACTACTAGAAAAAAGCGAGCCGGGCGACCGGCCCCAAGCGGCAAGGCGGGCCGGGAGAGCGAGATTGGCGGGAAGACCGGTTTGCGCATAATTCCGCTCGGAGGATTGGGCGAGATTGGAAAGAACATAACGGCCATCGAATATGGCGATGATATCATAGTCATTGACTGCGGTCTCAAGTTCCCGGATGAGGAGATGCTGGGCATCGACTTCGTCGTGCCCGATATCGCTTACCTGGCTGAGAACAGGCAGAGGATAAGGGGAGTTTTTCTGACGCACGGGCACGAGGACCACATAGGGGCGGTCCCATTGGTCCTGCCGCAGCTCGACGTTCCGATATACGGCACTGCTCTCACCCTGGCACTGGTCGAGAACAAGATGGAGGATGCGCACGTATCCTACAAGCCGTCATACTGCCATGTCAAGGCGGGTCAGGTGGTAAAGTCTGGCTGCTTCGAGGTCGGCTTCATAAGGGTCAGCCACTCGATACCGGACTCCGTGGCGATTTACGTCAGGACGCCGGCCGGCGTCGTGCTGCACAGCGGCGACTTTAAAATGGACCTGTCCCCGGTGGACGACACCGGGACGGACCTCTCGGCGCTGGCCGAGCTCGGGCGCAGCGGGGTGCTCCTGCTCCTCTCGGACTCGACAAACAGCGAGCGCGAGGGGTTCACGCCGTCCGAATCCACGGTCGGCAGGACGTTCGAGGAGATCTTCCGGCTTCACAAGGATCGCAGAATAGTGATTGCGGCGTTCGCGAGCAACCTCTACAGGGCCCAGCTCGTCATCAATACGGCTGCGCGCTTTAACAGGAAGCTGATGCTCGTGGGCCGGAGCATGCTGTCCTACGTCGAGCTCGCGCAGAAGCTGGGCTACATCGAGGCGCCCGAGGGATTGATGATAACGTCGCAGGAGGCGGAGGCCCTGCCTCCGAACAGGACTGTCGTCCTCACAACCGGCAGCCAGGGGGAGCCGTTCTCCGGGCTGGTTCTGATGAGCAAGGGCGCTCACAGGCAGATACGGCTCGGGGCGAAGGACCTGGTCGTGATATCGGCCTCCCCGATACCGGGCAACGAGAAGCTGGTGAGCAACACGGTGAACAGGCTCTTTGCCTGCGGGTGCGAGGTCATATACGAGAAGAGCCGGGCAATCCACGTCTCGGGACACGCCTCCAGGGAGGAGCAGAAGATACTGCTATCGGTCGTCAAGCCCAAGTACTTCATGCCGGTGCACGGGGAGTACAGACACCTCGTCAGGCACGGCCAGCTCGCCCGGGATATGGGCATACAAGCCAAGAACGTCTTCGTCATGCAGAACGGGGACGCGCTGGTGATCGACCCCGACGGAAAGGCACGGCTGGGGGACAGGGTGCAGTCCGGCGCGGTCCTGGTGGACGGCATGATGCTGGGCGAGTTCGAGGGCAGCCTGCTCCGGGAGAGAAAGGAGCTCTCGGAGAGCGGCCTCATAACGGTCTCCGTGGTGCTCGACGGGGACGGCCGGATCGCGGCTCCGATACAGACGGACAGCAGGGGATGCATATACGGGTTGGACAAGGACAACATGAGGCCGGACATCGAGCTGTCAGTGGAGCGCGCCGTCGATGCGGCGAGGGCCGGGTCCGTCGACAGGGGGGCCCTCTCCACCGAGATAAGGAAGAGGATACGCGAGGTTTTGAGCAGAAATTTCCGGGCTTATCCGTCGATCCTGCCCCTAGTCACCGTGATGGGAGAGCGCAGGACCCGCGAGGGGGACTTGCCAGCGCGAACGGTTCCCAAGCAGAGGAGAGGAAGATCGAGAGGAGCGAAAAAACCGTCGGCTGAGGCGGCAAAACAAGGCGTGGCCGAATGAACCTGATGGTTGCCCAATACACAGGGGGAGAGACATAATTTGTCCATTCAGGATTTGTTGAAGCTACTGGGCGGTGTTTCGCTGCTCATATACGGGATCAAGATCATGGGCGACGCCCTTCAGGATCTGGCCGGCGACAGGATGAGGCGGCTTATCGCCTCGCTGACGAGCACCCCCATAAAGGGCGTAGCGGTCGGAGCCGTGGTAACTGTGATAATCCAGAGCAGCAGCGCCACGACCGTCATGGTCGTGAGCTTCGTCCACGTGGGACTGATGAACCTGGCCGAGGGCTTCAGCGTCATTATGGGGGCCAACATAGGGACCACGATAACGGCCCAGCTCATCGCGTTCAACATAACCAAGTATTCGATAATAGCGGCTGTGGCCGGGGCCGCGCTCTCGATAGCCGGGAAGAACGACAGGCAGAGGCAGCTCGGGATGGGGCTGGTCGGATTCGCGCTCCTGTTCGTCGGGATGGACATGATGCAGAACGCCATGAGCTTCCTCAGGGGGAAGAGCGGATTGTTCCTCATGGTGAACGACCACCCGGCAGTGGGCCTTCTGATGGGCGCGGTGGTGACCGCGGCGGTGCAGGCGAGCTCCGCCACAGTGGGCCTCACGATGGTGATGGCCTCTCAGGGGCTCCTGGACCTCAACTCTGCGGTTGCCATCATACTCGGGGACAACATAGGCACGACCATCACGGCAGTCATCGCCTCAGGCGGCGGTAACAGGGCGGCGAAGCAGGCGGCCGCGGCGCACGTAATGTTCAACGTCCTGGGTGCGCTCATCATGATGACCATGCTGCCCTGGTTCTCGAGACTGGTCGCCCTGTCCTCGTCGGACGCGGCAAGGCAGGTCGCCAACGCTCACAGCTTTTTCAACATAATCAACACCTGCGTATTTCTCCCATTCACCGAGCCCTACACGAAGTTCATCAAAAAAATCGTCAAGGATGACTCTCACGGCGCAATGCTGGCCGAGCAGGGGGCGAGGTTTCTCGACGCCAACCTGATAGAGGTGTCGCCGGCCGCCGCGGTCGACGCCGTGCGCAAGGAGATGGTGCGCCTCGGGGGCATAGCCCTGGGGATGCTGAGGGACTGTTACAGGCTGATAGTGGAGGGCGAGACGCGCCTCATGTCGGAGACGCTGATGACGGAGAAGACCATTGACCAGCTCACGCACGAGATAGTCAGGTACGCGACCGAGCTGGGGCAGAAGGTCAGGTCGGCGGATCTGTCCCTCATGCTCAACTCCTGCATAAGCGGAGTGGGCGATATAGAGAGGATAGGAGATCACTCCGAGAACCTTGTGGAGATGGCCCAGTTCCTGCTGGACAGAAAGCAGAAGTTCTCGGGAAAGGCCCTCATGGAGTGTCGGGAGATGTTCGACCTCGTAATAGAGGCGGTCGAGAAGAGCATCCGCGCGCTCGAGAACGAGGACGTCTCCCTGGCCGAGGAGGTTCTGGACCTCGAACCGAAGGTGGACCAGATGGAGCGCATCCTGCGCGCCAGGCACATCGAGCGCCTCAACAGCGGGAAGTGCTCGCCCGACTCCGGCATCGTATTCATAGACATACTGAGCAATCTGGAGCGGGTGGGGGATCACTCGCGCAACATAGCCTATATAGTGAAGGACATAAAGAGACTCAACAGGGGGCAGGTGTGATGACCGAATGGACCCGCAAGCTCTCGTCCTCGGGCTGATACAGGGGCTGACCGAGTTCCTTCCCGTGAGCAGTTCGGGGCATCTGGGCCTCGCGAGGGCCGTGATGGGCATAGGCGAACCTGCGATGGCCTACGACCTCGTGTTGCACATGGCGACTCTTCTGGCCGTGATCGTCTACTTTTCCTCGGATCTGTTGACGCTGCTGGTCGAGTGGCTGTACGGGTTCTTCAACAAAAACGCCAGGAACTGGGTCGGCTGGCGATTCGGCTGGGCCGTCATAGCGGGGTCGGCCATAACGGGCCCCCTGGGAGTGCTGCTCAAGAGGTGGTCCGAGGCGGCCTCGATGAACACGTTCTGGATCGGCGGCGGTTTCTGGCTGACGGCGCTGCTGCTGGGTTCCGCCAAGTACATACCGAACGGCGAGAGGCCGGTGTCCGTGTGGAACGGAGCGGCCGCGGGCCTCATGCAGGGGCTGGCCGTCATGCCCGGCTTGTCCCGCTCCGGCGCAACTATATGGGCCGGGATCCTCACCGGAATGTCCAGGGAGGAGGCGTTCAGGTTCTCGTTTCTGCTCTCGATTCCGGCGATAATAGGCGCCACCCTCTACGAGGGCAGGGACATGGGCGGACTGGGCGCTTTTTTTGCGGCGCTGCCGCCGGATTGGCTTCAGGGGGCGGCAATAGCGTTATGCGGCGGGATCCTGTCCCTGTTCCTCTTAAGAAGGCTGGTCATGGGCGATAAGTGGTGGATGTTCTCGATATACTGTATGCTGCTGGGGACGATATCCCTGGTATTCTCGATCATGGGGGCTTGAGATGGCTTTTCCTGCGGCGAAGGCTCATTCAACGCGCTGGCTGCTCTTTGTGGCTTGTGTCATACTGGGCACGTTCATAGGCATCTTCTTTCAGCATTTTTCGACCACCGCGCCGCTCTTCCGCGACATCGTGGACTTCAATGTCGGCGTGAGCGACGTCGACCTCCTCGCTGCTAGGTTCGGCTTCCACTTCGGGCTCAGGATGAATCTGGGAACATTCCTCGGCGGCGCGGCGGGCCTGTTCCTCGTGAAGTAGGCCCCGACCGTGCGTATCGTGCTCGCCTCCGGCAGCCCGAGGAGGAGGGAGATACTGAGATCCCTCGGCTGGAGTTTCGACGTGACTGTTCCGGACGTCGACGAGAGCGTCGTGCCCGGGGAGTCCCCGAGGGATATGGCGCTGCGGCTGGCGCGAGCTAAGGCCCTGTCCGCGTCGATGGATACCGGCGGGGCTCTCACGATAGGCGCGGACACGGTGGTGGACGTGGACGGAGCCGCGCTGGGCAAGCCCGAGGACAGATCGGATGCCATGAGGATGCTGGTCATGCTGTCCGGGCGAACCCACATGGTACACACCGGAGTGGCAATGGCCAGGTCGGGCGAGGTCATGACGAGCGGGGTGGAGACGACCGGCGTCACGTTCGGCGCTCTCACCGAGGCTGAGATGACCGCGTTCGTCGACTCAGGCGACGGCCTTGACAAGGCAGGAGCATACGCGATACAGGGCAGGGGCGCGCTCATGGTGGAGAGGATCGACGGCTGTTACTACAACGTGGTCGGCCTGCCGGCGTTCAGGCTGAACCGAATGCTCCGGTCGCTGGGGGAGGGCTGCGATCAGGTATGGCCGATTGAATAAACCACCGCATATTCATGACCTATCCGCAGTCCCCGAAATTTTCCAGGAATTTTACGATCCTCTCCGCCTCCTCCTCCGCGCTGCCGTTTCCGTTTACGATCAGTTCGGGATGGTCGGGGCGTTCGTAAGGCGCGTTTATGCCGGTGAAATTTGGAATTTCGCCTGTTCTCGCTTTTTTGTAGAGGCCCTTCGGGTCGCGCCGTTCGCAGACTTCGAGCGGCGTGTCGACGAATACCTCTATAAATTCTCCCGGGGCGAACAGTGAGCGCGCAAATTCCCTGTCCCTCTGGAAGGGCGAGATGAACGCCGCCAGCACTATCAGGCCCGCGTCGACCATCAGCTTCGCCACCTCCGATACGCGGTGGATGTTCTTCACCCTGTCCTCCTCGGTGAAGCCGAGATCCTTGTTGAGCCCGTGTCTCACGTTGTCGCCGTCCAGCACGTAGGAGTGCCGTCCCATCAGGAACAGCTTTTTGTCGACCAGGTTTGCCATCGTCGATTTGCCGGAACCTGAGAGCCCAGTGAACCAGAGAATGCGGGGGGTCTGACCCATGAGGCGCGCCCTTGCCTCCTTCGTGATCTCGAACGAGTGCCACGTCACGTTTGAGGCCCTCCGCAGCGAATACCGGATCATCCCGGCGCCGACCGTGTCGTTCGTGACGCGGTCCATGAGAATAAATCCGCCCGACTCCCTGTTTTTCAAATAAGGTTCGCACACTATCGGCGTCTGGGTCTTTACGTTGCATATTCCGATTTCGTTTTTTGCGAGCGTCTTTGCCGGCTCCATCGAGAGCGTCAAGACGTTCATCCTGCCGCGTATCTCCGTCACGGCGGCCGGCGCCGTCCTGTTTGAAATCTTCATGACGTACTCGCGTCCGGGGAGTAGTTTGTCCTCGCTCATCCAGATTATCGCGGCGCGGAAGTGGTCCGTGACATCGGGAACGTCGCGCGGGTCCGATAAAAAGTCGCCGCGGCTTATGTCGGTCTCCTCAGTCACTGATATCGTCACGGCCTCGCCCCTTTCGGCCGCACTCCGCTCTTGGCCGGAGACTATGATCGACTGCACCGTGTTTTTCTGGCCCGACGGCAGTATGATTATCTCGTCGCGCGCTCGTATCGTGCCGCCCGTGATGGCGCCGCTGTACCCCCTGAAATTAGCATTGGGCCTGTTTACCCACTGAACCGGCATCCGAAACGGACCCGGTTTTATCCCCGCTGTCACATCGCCCGGTTCGACCGTCTCCAGATACTCCGCGAGCGTCGGGCCGCGGTACCACGGGGCGGCGTCTCCGCGCGCGAAGACGTTGTCCCCCTCCAGGGCGGAGAGCGGGATGCACGTCACGAAGAGCTCTCCTGAGTCAGGTTCCAGTTTTTTTATTATGCCCTCATAGTCGTTCGATATTTTATCAAAAATGTCCCTCGACCATCCGACTAAATCCATCTTGTTCACGGCGAGGGCTATGTGGCGGATGCCCATCAGCGCCGCTATGTACGTGTGCCTCGCGGTCTGCGCCAGCAGGCCGTTGCGCGCGTCGGTGAGGACGACGGCTGCCTCGCTGTTCGAGGCCCCTGTCGCCATGTTCCTCGTGTACTGTTCGTGTCCAGGCGCGTCGGCCACTATGAACTTTCTGTTCTTCGTCTCGAAATATCTGTACGCGACGTCTATCGTTATCCCCTGTTCGCGCTCCGCCAGGAGTCCGTCCATGACGAGCGAGAAATCCAGCCGGCCGTCCGCGTTTTTCCTCTCGCTCTCGCATCGGAGCGATGAGATCTGATCCTCAAAGAGACAGCCCGTGTCGTAGAGCAGCCTTCCTATCAGAGTGCTCTTCCCGTCGTCGACGCTGCCGCAGGTCAAAAACCGGAGTTGCGTTTTATCCTGAGAGGGTTGCATCTTTTAAAAGTATCCCTCCTGTTTTTTCTTCTCCATCGAGCCGTCCTGGTCGCTGTCGATCAACCTGCCCTGCCGCTCCGAGAGGCGCGACTGCCTTAACTCCCACAGGACTTCCCGAGCGTCGGCCGCGCTCGATTCGACCGCCCCCGTCAGGGGGTAGCAGCCAAGGGTCCTGAAGCGCACCATCCGGGACTCGGGCCGTTCGTCCGGCCCCAGTTTCATCCTCTCGTCGTCGACCATTATCCACGTGCCGAGGCGTCTTACAACCGGGCGCGCCCGCGCGAAATAGAGGGGAACCACCGGGATGTCCTCCGCGGCTATGTACTCCCACACGTCGTACTCCGTCCAGTTGGAGAGCGGAAACACCCGCATGGTCTCCCCGGGGCCGAGGCGGGCGTTGTAAATATTCCACAGCTCCGGGCGCTGCCTCTTGGGGTCCCAGCGGTGAGACGCGGAGCGGTGGGAAAAAACCCTCTCCTTCGCGCGCGAGCGCTCCTCGTCCCTCCTGGCCCCCCCGATCGAGGCGTCGAACCCGTACCTCTCGATGGCCTGCCGCAGCGCCTCGGTCTTCATGATGTCGGTGTATATCGCCGATCCGTGCGTGAATGGGTTTATGCCATCCGCGGCGGCCCTCTCGTTCGTGTGGGTTATCAGGCGCAGTCCAAGCCTGTGCGCCGTGGCGTCCCTGAAGGCGATCATCTCCTTGAATTTCCACCCCGTGTCTACGTGCATGAGGGGAAACGGCGGTTTAGACGGGTAAAACGCCTTCATGGCGAGGTGAAGCATGACCGACGAGTCCTTGCCTATGGAGTAAAGCAGCGCCGGATTGCGAAATTCCGCCGCCGTCTCCCTCAATATAAAGATGCTCTCGTCCTCAAGCCGCTTGAGATTAGGCGACAACAAGGCAACCGCTCCTTACGCTGCAAGAGAGTGGTAAGTGATCATTGGCCACCGCTCTCAAATTTTTTTCCATGAGCCATTATACCAAACCTCGGCTGTGGAGTTATACTCATTAAGTCAGTTTTCAATCATGATCGACCGACCTCCTCGGGCCAATTTGAAAAAATCTCCAAATGTTGTGACTTTTAGTGACGTTTGGCACTTTATTTATTTATAGCAGAGGAGTTAGAATACTATTTGAAGAAATTGGCGGTTTCGAGGCGGCGATTCCCTTGACGACCTCCAAGATAAAAAAAGGGAGCTTATGCGGTGAGCGTGGAGAACGCAAAATAAAAACGAGGAGGTTTCATCGGTGAGCGTCGAAAATTTGAAAAAGTACGGACAACTGTGCGCGGAAAACGAGGAAGTCCGCCATAGGGCCAAGGAGATCGGCACGCAAGACCTGGAAGGGCATATCGCCCACGCCTATTCCCTGGGATTAGAGTTCTCCAAGGCGGATTTCGAGGCTCTGGCCAAGGAAGCCGGAATTAGCGGGAAGGACGAGTTAAGCGAGGACGATCTGAAAAAAGTGGCCGGCGGCGCCGTAACACTCACGCTGCTGGTGTCGGGGGCAGTGATGGCTGCGGTCGGCGCTGGGGTTGGCGCGGTGGCGATTAACAAGCCGAGATGGTAACCGGCATAAGGGGGTTTTATCGGTGAGCGTCGAGAACCTGAAGAAGTACGGGCAACTGTGCGCAGAGGATGAAAAAGTCCGCCATAAGGCCAAGGAGATCGGCACGCAAGACCTGGAAGGGCATATCGCCTACGGGAAATCCCTGGGGTTAGAGTTCTCCAAGGCGGATTTCGAGGCTCTGGCCAAGGAAGCCGGAATTAGCGGGAAGGACGAGTTAAGCGAGGACGATCTGAAAAAAGTGGCCGGC
>JAISRP010000321.1 GCA_031273585.1 Synergistaceae bacterium | reverse complement strand
GACACAGGCGATTGGGACGACAACAGCATCACCCTGCCGGCTCTGAGGGAGGCGACGGCTCCGGCTGGGACGCTGTCCGACAGCATCACCCTGCTCAAGCAAGGGAAGGGCCGGCTGATCCTGAAGGGGATCTCGAATCACACCGGCGACACGATAATAGAGGAGGGAACGCTCGAACTAGGCGAGGTCCCGAGCAGGAGCCATGTCATCGAGATACGGTCCGGCGCCTCGCTGCAGCCCTCGATGACGTCGCTCATAACAATCACGCTCAAGCCGGAGTCGGGGGCCGCAATAATCCTGCCATCGTCTAGAAACATCATTGCCGCCCCGAACGCGGGGACGACCGGAGGCGAAATTCTGAAGGTCGGCGGCATAGACCGGTCGGATGTAGATTATGACCCCGTCAAGATCGACGCCGATCTCTCGTCCGTCAAGATGCCCGACGGCGCGGAGGCGGACGAATATCTGGTGAAGCTCGTCAACAGCACGTCGGCGCACGGGCTCGACGCGGACGACGTCGAGATAACGGGCGCATCTCCCACGAACTTCGGCTCAAGCTACTACTCCATAAGGCCGAGGGTGGACGAGTACAACATCTACGCGGTCCTGTCGAGGGACGTGACTGTCACGGAGACGATAAAGCTCTCGTTCGCCCGCGACGAGTCGAGCGTCTCAGTGCGAGCTACCCTGAGCGACGGCGCGAGCGGCAAGGCGGTGTCGTTCACCCTCTCCGACGCCTCGGGCAGCAGGCTCGATAGCGCGTCAGAGACGTCCCTTGCGGGCGAGGCGCAACACACCTTCGCAAATCTCACGCTCGGCGCGACCTACAGGATAACCGTCTCGTCCCCGAATTACAACTCCGCGGTGGGGGAGGTGACGATCGACGGTAAGGTGGTCGACGACGACGGGGTGACGGACGGCTCGCTCACAGTGACGATCTCCGACGAGTACGACGAGAGCTTCCGTCCCACCCAGACGGCCGTGCGAATCAAGGGCGAAAATCCGCTTCCGACCGACGGGACCCTGAGATATCGCTTCGTGAATGTCGGCGGGATTCCGACCGGGGAGGTCGAGAACCCCGTCACAGACGACACGTGGTTCACGGCAACCGGCGTCACGTACAACAGCGCCGACCCGACGACCGCCATCTTCTACATCAACCGGAACAACCTGACGGCGGACGGCAAAAAATACAACCTCGTGCCAGGCGTGGCGTACCGGCTAGTGGTGGAATCCCTGCCATCCGGGAGCGACGGCGGCTCGACCGACA
Source organism: Synergistaceae bacterium (assembly GCA_031273585.1). Classification (GTDB taxonomy): domain Bacteria; phylum Synergistota; class Synergistia; order Synergistales; family Synergistaceae; genus JAIRWR01. The sequence goes on along the minus strand of JAISRP010000321.1, from coordinate 3,964 downwards.
GGAGCGACGGCTCGTCGGAGGACTATTACATCCGCGACGACGGCGTGTACTTACCGACCGACGGCCTGATGCTGGTAACCTACGCGTCGGTCGTGAGCGGCGACTCCATAAGGGTCTCCGCCTTAGCGAGGCAGAACGGAGCCCCCAAGCCCGACGTGCTAGTGAAATTCACGCTGCTCGACATATACGGCTACCCGGTCGAGGTATCAAACACTAAGGAACAGGCCACGGGACCCGATGGCATTGCTACTGAGGTGTTCGAGCGAGTGCCGACCAGCAGGTCGTACGTCGTCAGGGCAGCCTCTCCAGGGGATCAGTTCATCGGCTACTCCCGTGAGATATCGTTCGCCACGGGCGGCGGCGGAGGCGGTGGAGGCGGCGGCTGCAACGCAGGCCCCGCCGCGCTGGCCCTGCCCCTGGCTGCTGCCGTTGCGCTCGTCAGGCGGAGGAAAACGGGGTAGGGATTAAAAAGGACAACGGCGCGGGCGGAAGCCCCCGCTCCCGAACCAGCCACCATAAATCCGCGGCCGTCACCTGGCCGCGGATTTTTTCATCCAAATAATAAAGGCAGCCCATCCGCGCCAGCCTCCTCATGCAATAGTTTTGCAAAAATATTTCGACGTATTATTGCAGATATTGCGAAAAAATAACGATAAAGATCTTGCATTTTTCAAGTTTTTCTGATAATTTAAAGGTACGGGCGGCCGCGACTGGGACATCGCCCGTCTGTGGCTGGCGGATGGGGAATAATTTCTGCGGCATTTTCTGACGAAATCCGTATATCAAGGCATTCGGCGTTTTATTTTAATGATAAAATTGACAAACCAGGAGGGAGAGAGTGCCAGCGACGACGAAGTCCAAGGCGTTGATCCGAACATTACTTGATTTTAACGAACATCAGGCGCACTGACAGGCGAACAGGAGGAGGAGTACGACATGCTGGGAGACAAGCTCTTAGACGATATCGGCAGGCAGATTTTAAAAGCGCTGCAGGAGAATGCCAGAATTTCCTTCAGCGAACTGGGCAGGAGGGTGGGGCTATCTTCCCCGGCGGTGGCCGAGAGAGTTCATCGCATGGAGGAGGCCGGCTACATCAAGGAGTACAGGGCCATCGTCGATCAGGAAAAGCTGGGTTTCCCGATCACCGCTTTCATAAGGGTCACGGCCAGCGTCGGAAGGCTCAAGGAGGCGGACGACATGGCCCGCACGATACCCGAGGTAGTGGAGGGGCACCACCTCACCGGTACCGACGGCTTCATCCTCAAGGTCGTGGTGGCGTCAGTCGGCCACCTCGAGGAGATCATAAACCAGATGGGCAACTACGGACAGACGACGACGTCCATCGTCCTGTCGTCTCCAGTGTCGTCGAGGGTGCTGACCCCGTTCTTCCAGATGACAAATTAAACATTCGCCGCAAAAATTGGCGCGGGCGTGGTAAAATTGTATACGTGATTCCCGAAGCGGCGGAGACCACCCGCCGCTTGCTCTTTGTACAGCCGATTAAATTGCTACAGCAGATCGTATGGAGGTATATGAATGGATAGCGACGACCGGCAAATGAGCCTCTTCGGCAGGGAGATTCCGCTCCCGATAGAGGAGGAGATAAAGCAGAGCTACCTCGACTACGCGATGAGCGTCATCGTGGGACGCGCCATACCCGACGCGCGAGACGGCCTGAAGCCGGTCCAGCGCAGAATACTTTACGCCATGCTCGAGCTCGGCTTGAGGCACAACCAGTCCTTCAAAAAGTCCGCCCGCGTCGTCGGCGAGACGATGGGTAAGTACCACCCGCACGGGGACGCCGCGATCTACGGCACTATGGCCCGTCTGACGCAGGACTTCAGCATGAGGTACCCCCTCGTTGACGGCCAGGGAAACTTCGGCTCCATAGACGGGGACATGCCGGCCGCCATGCGGTACACCGAGGCCAGGCTGCACACAATCGGCGAGGACATGCTTCAGAACATAGACGAGGAGACGGTCGACTGGGCGCCGAACTTCGACGAGTCCCTGCAGGAGCCGCTGCTCCTGCCGTCCCTGATACCCAACATGCTCGTGAACGGCAGCTCCGGCATAGCGGTCGGCATGGCGTCGAACATCCCCCCCCACAACATCGGCGAGGCCATAGACGCCTGTAACGCCGTGCTAGGCAACCCCGACATCGAGCTTGGCGAGCTGATGGAGCTGATCCCCGGCCCCGACTTCCCCACCGGGGGCGTGATCCTCGGGCGGGACGGAATAATCGAGGCCTACAACACCGGCCGCGGCCGCATAATAGTGCGGGGCAAGGCATCTGTCGAGGAGATAAGACGCGGCAAGAACGCTGTCATCATCTCCGAAATTCCCTACATGGTGAACAAGGTGAACCTCATCGAGACGATTGCCAAGGGCGCTCAGAACGGCCAGATAGACGGCATAACGGACCTGCGCGACGAGTCGAACCGCGAGGGGATGCGCATAGTCATCGAGCTGCACCGCGACGCGGACCCGAACCTCGTGACGCGCCAGCTCTACAACCGCACCCAGCTCCAGAGCACGTTCGGGGTCATAAACCTGGCCCTCATAAACGGGCGTCCAGTGGAGATGGGGCTCAAGCGCATGATAGAGGTCTTCCTGGGGCACAGGAGGTCGGTCGTGCGGAGGCGCACGGAGTACAGGCTGCGAAAGGCCGAGGAGCGGGCGCACATCGTCGAGGGGCTCGTCCGGGCGCTCGACTTCATAGACGAGGTGATAAGGATAATCCGCTCCGCGCAGGACACCCCGACGGCCCGGACAAACCTCATGGCGGAGCTCGCCTTCTCCGAGGCGCAGGCCCAGGCAATTCTGGAGATGAGGCTCCAGAGGCTGACCGGCCTTGAGCGCCGCAAGCTGGAGGACGAGCTGGCCTCCCTGATAGCCGACATAGAGAGATATCGCACCATACTCGGCAACCCCGGCGTCCTTGACGCCGTGATAAAGGACGAGCTCGACGGCGTCAAAAAATCGTACAACGACGCGAGGCGCACCGAGATACAGGACTCGGCGGAGGACGTGGCGGTGGAGGACCTCATGCCCGAGTCCGAGATGGTCGTGGCCCTGAGCCGCGACGGCTACATCAGGCGCATACCGCTTCAGGACTACCGCCTGCAGGCCCGGGGGGGCAAGGGCGTGAAGGGCGCCACCCCCAAGCCCGAGGACGAGATATCGCTCATAAAGGTCACGACCACCCACAACACCCTCTGCCTCTTCACGACGAGGGGACGGATTTTCGGCGTCAAGTGCTACGTCCTGCCGGAGCCCAAGACCGGCAAGGGCAAGCTCATAGGCTCGATAGTGTCCCTTGAGCAGGGGGAGCGGGTCGTCGCAATGCGCGACATGAACCACGGCACGGCGAAGTTCGTCTTCTTCGTGACCAAGAACGGGCTGGCGAAGCGCCTTCCCATAGGGGAGCTGGACGGCCTCACGAAGGCCGGCAGGCGCGTGCTCGGCGTGCGCGACGACGACGAAATAGCCCGGGTCCGCATAACGAACGGGGACGACGAGCTGCTGCTCACGACTGCGATGGGGCAGACCCTTCGGGTGAACGAGAACGAGATAACTGCGCAGGGCCGGGGCGGACACGGCGTGCGGGGGATCAAGCTGAGGGAGGGCGACTCAGTCGTCGGATGCGACGTCATAATCCCAGGCAGGCAGGTCCTATTCGTGAGCGAGGGCGGCATCGGCAAGAGGACTCCCTACGACGACTTCCCCACCTACCACAGGAACTCGAGCGGAGTGCGGGCCATGAGGCTGAACGAGAGGACCGGCAGGCTGATCGGCGCCTGGGGGGTTGCCCCGGACGACGAGCTCGTCATAATATCCGGGCGCGGGCGCGTGGTCCGCATGGAGGCGTCCGAGGTGTCGAGCCTGAGCAGGACCGCCACTGGCTACACAATGGTGAAGCTCGACGACGGCGACGTGCTGGCCGACGTCAGCATCATCAAGG
>JAISRP010000312.1 GCA_031273585.1 Synergistaceae bacterium | reverse complement strand
GTCCTCATGGGGAATATCGGGGCCGTCTCCATCAGAGGACCGAGGGTCTCGATGCCGCAGTTGTCGACGTCGTTGCAGAATATCACGCAGTGAGGGCTCCCCATCGACACGCATGTTATCGAGAACGCCCTGCCTCCTATGTCGACGACGCGCCCCATCACCCGCTCCCCGCTCAGGCCGACCGGTATCTCCTTCGGTAAAAAGGCCGGCGTGCCGAGGTTTACCCTGCCGGAGACGACGCTGCCGTACCTCGTGAAGATCTCGATCCCCCGCACGCCGCTCTGGGTCTCTATGGTCATCGACTTGCGGCCATCCGTCCTGCCGTGCTCGTACAGATACTTCCCGACGCAGGCTATGACGGACGCGCTCATGAAGCCCTCGCTGCCGTCCGTGTTGAAGAGCCTCATCCTGGCGTCCGCCCGCTCCGACGGATAGATCATGACCACTCCGTGCCCGCCCACGCCGAAGTGCCTGTCGGCGAGCATTATGGAGAGCGACTCCGGGGACGCTATATCTTGCTCGAAGCAGTCGAAGTAAAGGTCGTCCTTGCCGCAGCTGTGCATCTTGCTGAAGCGTATGGCCCTGCGCACCGGCCTCATGCGGTTGATATCGACGAGTTCGGTGTTCTCCTCGCTGTATCTGCTCCTGAGGCTGTCGGCAAGCGCCGTCGCGGTATCTATCGACGTGAGGCAGGGGATTCCAAGGCGGGTCGCGAGCGACCTGATCTTTACGCTCTCCCGTGCCGGATCGCGCCCGCGGGCCGACGTCGAAACTATATACTGCACCCTGCCGCTCTCCATGAGGGTTATCACGTTGTCGCAGGCCTCGCTGATCTTGTGTATGACTATCGCGGGCAGCCCCGACCTGGAGAGGACGGACGCCGTACCGCGGGTCGCGTACAGGTTCAGCCCGAGTGAGGCGTACTTCTTGGCCACGTCTACTATCTCCGGCTTGTCGCTGTCCCTGACCGTCAAGAGAACCCCGCCGCTCCTCTGAAGCCTGTAACCCGCGGCGAGGAGGCCCTTGTACATGGCCTCCTCAAGAGTCTTGCCTATTCCTAAAACCTCGCCCGTGGATTTCATCTCGGGGCCGAGATGAGTGTCCACGCCGTGAAGCTTCTCGAACGAGAACACGGGAACCTTGACCGCGGCATAGGGCGCCTGGGGGAAAAGCCCCGTTCCATACCCCATGTCTGACAGGCGCTCCCCCAGCATGGCCCGCGTCGCGAGATCGACGACCGGCACCCCCGTGACCTTGCTTATGTATGGGACGGTCCGGGATGCCCTGGGGTTGACCTCTATGACGTATATATCGTCGTTGTATATAATGTACTGGACGTTTACGATTCCCCTCACCTTCATGGCGAGCGAGATCCGCGCCGTATGGTCGACTATCCTCTCGACGAGGCGGTCGGTCACGTTGAGGGCCGGATATACCGCTATCGAATCGCCAGAGTGTATGCCGGTCCGCTCCACGTGCTCCATGATCCCTGGGATGAGAATGTCGCTTCCGTCGCACACGGCGTCAACCTCTATCTCGGTCCCGCGCAGGTACTTGTCTATCAGCACCGGGCCGTGAACGTCGCTGCTCAGGATTATCTCCATGAACTCGCGGAGGTCGTCGTCCGAGAAGGCGATGCTCATGTTCTGTCCGCCATGGACGTAAGAGGGCCGCACGAGCAGCGGGTAGCCCAGTCTGCCGGCGATCGCGAGCGCCTCCTCCATCGTGAACGCGGTGTCCCCATCGGGGCGCAGGATCCCAAGCCCCCCCAGGAGGGCGTCGAACCTCTCCCTGTCCTCAGCGAGGTCAATGCTGTCAAACGATGTCCCGAGGATCTCAAATCCATTTTCATTGAGATATCCAGCGAGTTTTATCGCAGTCTGTCCGCCGTATGCGGCGACCACCCCTATGGGCCGCTCCATCTCCAGGATGTCGCGCACGTCCTCCGGCGTCAGAGGTTCGAAGTACAGCCTGTCGGCCGTGTCGAAGTCCGTCGAGACCGTCTCCGGGTTGTTGTTTATTATCACCACTTCGTAACCGAGGCGCCGCAGGGCCCAGGCGCAGTGAACGCTCGAGTAGTCGAACTCTATGCCCTGGCCGATACGGATTGGGCCAGAGCCCAGGACGACTACTGTGCCCTTGCCCCTGGATTCCCTCGATCTGATAAACTCCGCCGCCTCGTTTTCCTCGCCGAACGTCGCGTAGAAGTACGGGGTCTGGGCCGCGAACTCGCCGGCGCACGTGTCGACCATCTTATAGGACGCCGGAATGTGCCTCGTCACCGTCCCCCCGGATATGGTCTCGAGCACGTTATCGGGATAGCCGAGGCGCTTTCCCTCCCGATACATGGCGTCGGAGAGCCCGCCCTCCCTTAAAGCCGCCTCGAACCCGACGAGCCGCTCCAGCTTGTGCAGAAACCACATGTCTATCCCGGTTACGGCGTGTATCTCCTCGCATGTGGCCTTGCGCCTCAGCGCCTCGAATATTTGAAATATGCGCTCGTCCGTCGCGGTGCGCAG
>JAISRP010000243.1 GCA_031273585.1 Synergistaceae bacterium | reverse complement strand
CCTGCGGTACAGGGCCTTGATTATCTCTACGCGCTGCTTCTGGCCGACCGAGAGCTGATAAACCTTTGCGTCGGCGTCGACCGACAGATCGTACCTGTCCGCGATCTCAGATATTCGCTCGCGCGCGGCGCGCCTGTCGATGAAGCCGAGGCGGGCGGGGGCCCTTCCGAGGATGACGTTCTGCATCACCGACATGTTGGGCATCAGCATGAAGTGCTGGTGTACCATGCTGATGCCGTGCCTTATCGCCGTATTTGGGGATTCGATCTTCGTCTCTCTGCCGAACAGCCTGACGACGCCGCTGTCCGGCGACTCCAGCCCGTAGAGGATGTTCATAATCGTTGACTTGCCTGCGCCGTTTTCGCCTATGAGCCCGTGAATCTCACCTATGCCGACGGCAAGCGAGACGTCGTCGTTGGCGAGGACGCCCGGGTATTTTTTCGTGATGTGCTCCATCTCGACGGCAAATTCCATAACGGCCACTCCATCGCAAAGGGCGGCGCCCGGTCACGCCCTGATTTTTATCCCCTCTCGTCCTGTTGAGCCAGTATTTTCATGGCCTCGCACGCGGCGAGGCAGGCTCTCTCCTCCCCGCCGTTATCACCCCAGCGGTCCAGGACCCGATTGGCGATGACTGACAGAACCGCCCCCATCCTCATGCCGTGCAGGTAGCCTACCACGAACTGCGCGGAGGTCTCCATCTCTATGTTAGTCACCCGCGCCTGCTGGAGGTCGGGGATTATTCTCTCGGCGAAGCTCGGCCAATAGCCCGATCCGTCCTCGTTCAGCGGACGGCCCTGACCTATGTAGAAAGATCCGACGGTGTAGCAGAGCCCGAGTCCGTACCTGAACCCGAGCGTTTCGCACGCCTGCATGAGGGCCATTACGACGCGCGTGTCGGCAAATGCAGGGAACTCCGGCTCGACATAGGTTATGGATGTGCCGTCGTGGCGCACACAAGCGACCGGAATTATCAGGTCGCCCAGGTCGAACTGCGGCACGATGCAGCCCGTGGTGCCGACCCTTATGCAGGTGTGAACGCCGAGCACGTTGAGTTCGTGAATGCATATCTCCGAACTCGGCCCGCCTATGCCGGTGGACGTGGCGGCGAGGCGCATACCCTTGTACGCGCCGGACACGGTCTTGAACTCGCGGCAGGAGGCGACCTCCCTCACGTCCTCCCAGTTCTCGGCTATTATGAGCGTGCGCTCCGGGGCGCCGGGCAAAATGACGTACCGCGGCACGTCTCCCGGCTTGAGCTGAAGGTGATAGACGCAGTCGCCCCCGGATTTAGGCGCGCTCGCCCTGTTGATTATCTCAGGCATCGGCGTAGGCTCACCCCTCCTTCGATATTCTGCCCCAGTTGGGGACCTCGGTGTCGAAGGCTATCTCCCTGCCGCCTTCGACGATCTGTTTCTCGATATTTTTCGCTTCCTCTATGGCGGACTTTAGGGCGGGGCCGTACTTTTCGTCGCCCGCCGCAAATCGCTCGTATGACGGCCAATCCATGAAGTAGCCGCCGTTTGCGAGGCCGCGGATGCCGTGTGAACCGCCGGGAAACTGGCCGTCGGCCAGTTGTTTGATGCTGGCGTAGACCGTCTCCCCGAAGCCTATGCCCACTATCCCAACGAAGCCCCTGTAGCCGTCGTAGTAGTCCGTTATCTCGCTCGCGCACAGGACTCCAGCGTCCTTAGCCGCCTCGACGACCCCGGCCCCCGACGCCCCGGCGTTCGCCTGCACGAAGTCGCAGCCGCCGGCGATCATCGCGCTCGTTATCTCCTTGGCCTTGGCAGGGTCCTCATAGCTCCCGACGAACGCGAAATCAACCGTGACGCCGGGGTTGGCGTCCTTAGCGCCGCGCATGAACGCGTTGCCCTCCGCGTTCGGCGTCGGCTCCTCCGCCCCTATGACGAGGCCGACCCGATTCGTCTTCGTCGCCCTGCCGGCCAGGTATCCTGCCAGGTAGAACGCCCCCTCGCCGTGGAACTCTGTGTCCCAGACATTGGGGATGCTGACGCCGCCGACGTTTATAAACTGGAATATCGCCGAGTACATGGTCTTTGGATACTCCGCAGCGACCAGCTTCGTGGAGTCGCTCATGTAAGGAAACGTAGTTATAATCAGGTCGTACCCTGCGCGCGACATGGCCCGGACGTCCTCCTCGAAGTTAGCGGCGGATGAGGACTCCAGCTTCTTTACCTCCACCCCGAAGTCCGCCGCCGCGCGATCCGCGCCCTTGCTCATGTCATCCATGGGTCCGTTGTCGCCGAACCTCTGATTGACGACGAGGGCCACCCTCAGCTTGCCCACATCCGCCGCAAAGGCCTCCCCGCCTGCCCAGGGCGAGAGGATGGCTGCGCAGAACAAAACGGCAAATATCGTAATAATATTCTTCTTCATAGCATGACATCTCCTTTTTTTTCAATTTAGTCAACCGACCCCGACTCTATATCAAATCTATCGTGTCCGCTTCAGCAGCCCGGGGCCGTCGTCATCGAGCCAGGCAAACACCTCCCAGATGTTCTCCT
>JAISRP010000217.1 GCA_031273585.1 Synergistaceae bacterium | reverse complement strand
GGGAAAGCGCCGGCGTAGTGCTCGACCAGTATCCCGATGAAGCGTTCGAGGCTGCCGAGCACCGTGCGATGGAGCATGACAGGCCTGTGTTCCGCGCCGTCGCGGCCTATGTAGGTCATGTCGAACTTCTCCGGCAGCTGGAAGTCGAGCTGTATCGTGCCGCACTGCCACGTGCGGCCGATGCTGTCCTCGAGGTGGTAGTCGATCTTCGGGCCGTAGAACGCGCCGTCGCCGGGGTTGATCCTATACGGCGTCTCCGTCGCCTCGAGCGCGGACTGCAGCTTGCTCTCGGCCAGATCCCAGAGCGCTGGGTCGCCCATCGAGCTCTCGGGCCTCGTGGAGAGCTCGACGCTGAACTTGAAGCCGAACATGTCATACACGAACTTGTCGAGCTCCATGACACCCCTCACCTCGTCGCCGATCTGCTCCTCCGTGCAATAGATGTGAGCGTCGTCCTGGGTGAAGGAGCGGACCCGCATGAGCCCGTGCAGAACGCCTGACCGCTCGTGCCTGTGGACGGCGCCTAGCTCCGCCACCCTCATCGGCATCTCGCGGTAGCTGCGAATAGATGTTTTGTACACCAGGATGCCGCCGGGGCAGTTCATCGGCTTTATGGCAAACGGTCGCTCGTCTATCTCGGTGAAGTACATGTTCTCGCTGTAGTAGTCCATGTGGCCGGAGCGCACCCACAGGTCGCGGTCCAGGATGATGGGGGTCCTTATCTCGCTGTAGCCGCGCCTCGTGTGCTCGTGCCGCCAGAAGTCCACCAGGGTGTTCATCAGGGTCATTCCCTTTGGGTGGAAGAAGGGGAACCCGGGACCCTCCGGCTGGAAGCTGTAGAGGTCCAGCTCGCGCCCGAGTTTGCGGTGATCCCTCCTCTTGGCCTCCTCCATGCGGGTCAGGTATTCCTCGAGCGAGCGGGCGTCCGCGAACGCCGTTCCGTAAATGCGCGTCAGCATGACGTTCTTCTCGTCGCCGCGCCAGTACGCGCCCGCCACGGACAGCAGCTTGAAGTGCTTCACGTATCCGGTGTTCGGGACGTGCGGACCGCGGCACAGGTCCCAGAACTCGCCCTGTCCGTAGAGGGAGACGCCGTCTGCCCCGATGTCGGTTATGAGCTCGGTCTTGAAGCGGTCGCCGCTGAATTTCCGCAGCGCCTCGTCCTGCGTCATCTCGACCCGCTCCACCCGGAGCTTTTCGTTCGAGATCTTCCTCATCTCGGCCTCGATGGCCGGCATGTTCTCCTCCGATACCGGCGTCGGGAACAGGACGTCGTAGTAGAACCCGTCCTTTATGGACGGGCCGACCCCGAACTTGGCGCCGGGGTACAGGCGAAGTATCGCCTGCGCCATGAGGTGGGATGCCGAATGCCGCAGGATCTCGAGGCCCTCCGCGGACTCCGGGAGGATCGGCAGGATGACGCCGCCGCCCGTGAGCCCCGAGTGCAGATCGATCGGGCGGCCATCCGCGGTGGCGGCTATCGCGCCCTTTATGCCCCACTCCCTGAAGAGGTCGAATGGGCTCGTCACGTCGTCGCAGTTGTACTCTTTAGCGTCCGGTCCGTCGTAATGGGCCATATTGTTCATCTCCTCGCAAGCAGCGGCTACCTGCCGTCTCTTCTTCTGTTGTTATCACGTTGACCGCCGCGTGGGCGATCGCCCCTGTCCCTGTCTCCGCCGGGGCGGAACTCCCGCCTCTGCGGCGCCTCTCCCCTGGGGAGGGTGGAATATCGCTCGTCCCGCTCGCGCTCTATGGGCAGCTGCGGCGCGAGCAGCGGGTCGGCCTCCACCGCGGCGCTCTGCTCGATCGCCCTCTTGCGGGAGAGATTTACGCGGTTCATGTCGTCGATCTCCTTGACCACGACCAAGACCGCGTCTCCCGTGCCGAAGGCGTCCTCTATCCTCGGTATGTGGTGGGTGCTGATCTCGCTGACGTGCAGGAGCCCCTCCTTGCCCGGGAGTATCTCCACGAACGCGCCGAAGTTTATCAGCCTGGTCACGTGCCCCAGGAACATCTCCCCGGCCCTGACCTCCCTGGTGAGGTCTGTGATTATCTTCTTGGCCATCTCGGCTGCGCTCGACTCCATCGCGGATATGTATACCCTGCCGTCGTCCTCGACGTCAACCTTTGCCCCGGTCTGGGCGACTATGGAGCGGATCGTCTTGCCGCCAGGGCCTATGACGTCGCGGATCTTCTCCGTGTCTATGGACAGCGTCAGTATGCGGGGGGCGTTGGGCGATATCTCAGGCCTGGCGGACGCAATCGCCTGCGCCATCTTGTCGAGTATCTCAAGACGGCCGCGTCGCGCCTGTTCGAGCGCCTGCTCCAGGACCCCGCGGGTTATGCCGCCGGCCTTGTTGTCCATCTGAAGGGCTGTGACCCCATCCCTAGTCCCAGTGACCTTGAAGTCCATGTCCCCGTAGTGATCCTCGAGCCCCTGGATGTCGGTGAGTATCCCGAACTTGCCGTCCTCGGCGATCAACCCCATCGCCACTCCGGCTACCGGTTTTTTTACGGGCACGCCCGCGTCCATCATGGAGAGGCTGCCCCCGCATACGCTCGCCATCGAGCTGGAGCCGTTCGATTCGAGTATGTCGGAGACAACCCTGACGACGTAGGGGAACTCATCCTCGGATGGCATCATCCCGATAAGAGCCCTCTCCGCAAGCGCGCCGTGTCCTATCTCGCGCCTGCCCGGGCCCCTCATGGGGCGCACCTCGCCCACCGAGTAAGGCGGGAAGTTGTAGTGGAGTATGAATCGCTTTGCCGGCTCGTCCCACTTGAGGCCGTCCAGCATCTGGTCGTCCGTGCCGACCATGCCGAGCGTCGTGACGGCGAGCGACTGAGTCTCGCCGCGGGTGAAGAGGGCGGACCCATGTGTGCGGGGCAGCACTCCGACCTCGCAGGTTATCGGGCGGAGCTCGTCCATCCGGCGTCCGTCCGCGCGCCTCTTGTCGTCGAGTATCAGCTTGCGGACGCCCTTCTTCGTGAGTTCGTCCATGAGCCACGATATGTAGTGCTTAGCGTCGGGATGGCTCAGGGCAAACCGCTCGGCCACCCTCCTGGAGATGTCGGCCAGCGCCGAGGCCCGCTCTCCCTTTCCGTGAATCTGTATCGCGCCGTAAATTTCGCCGCCGAGCTCCGACTCGACCCACCTGTCGATCTCGTCTATGCGGACCGGGTCGGGGACGGCGATTTTAGGGCGTCCGACGCGGTCCCTCATGGACAGGATGAGGTCGACTATCCTGTTTATCTCCCTCTGCGCCAGGTCGAGCGCGTCGATCAGGAGCGCCTCCGAGACCTCGGATGCGCCGGCCTCGACCATGGTTATCCCGCCCCTGTGTCCGGCGACTATGAGGTTGAGCCCGCTCTCGAGCAGCTCCTGCTCCGTCGGGTTGACGACTAAATTTCCGCCGATGCAACCGATCTTGACCGCCCCTATGGGTCCGTTCCACGGGATGTCGGATATCGTGAGCGCCGCGGACGCCGCGTTGATGGCGAGTATGTTCGGCGCCACCACCTGATCGACCGAGAGGACCGTGCTCACGACGTGCACGTCGTTGCGCATGTGCTCGGGGAACAGCGAGCGTATGGAGCGGTCGATCACCCTGCCCGAGAGTATCGCTGACTCGGACGGGCGTCCCTCTCGCTTTATGAAGCCGCCCGGGATCTTGCCGGCGGAGTAGTACCGCTCCTCGTAGTCGACCAGCAGCGGGAAGAAGTCCAGTCCCTCCCGCGGCTTATCGGTTATGACGGATGTTACGAGCACCACCGTCTCGCCGCACTGCGCCAGTATTGACGCGTTAGCCTGTTTCGCCATGCGGCCGGTTTCGAACGAGATGGTCCTGCCACCCAGTTCGAGGCTAAATGTCTCAGCCATTCTTCATGCCTCCTCAATCTTCTTTTAAAATCAGTTGATGAATATTTTACATCAATCCGCCGGAGACGGCGCAATAAAACGAGGAGCTGTACAAAACCCATGAACAGAGGGGTTTTGCACAGCTCCTGGTCAGATGTCGACGAGTTTGGGGAGAATCGACGTCGTCCCGTATTCCTAGTGGCGCAGACCGAGTCTCTGTATGAGGCTCTGATAGCGGCCGAAGTCCTTGTTTCTCAGGTACTGTAACAGCTTGCGGCGTTTTCCGACCATTATGAGAAGGCCCCTGCGAGAGTGAAAGTCCTTTTTGTGTATCTTCATGTGTTCCGTGAGCTGCCTTATGCGCGTGGTGAGGATCGCGATCTGAACCTCCGGCGAGCCTGTGTCGGCCCCGTGAGTCTTGTACTGCTCGATCACCTGCGTCTTCAATTCCTTGTCGATCAATCTGCTTCACTCCCATAATTTTAAATCCTTGAACTCAGGCTGACGTCGGCACAAAACAACCGCGCCTGTCCGGGTAGAAGGTGAAAATATTATAGCACAGATTATAATTTATCGGCTAAACTGAGGGGCGACAGCGGGATCCGCCGATGAATCGGCACGTTCCGCCCGTGGGGCCGACCTGACTTTGACACTCGTGTGGAGCAAAAGGCTATGTGAAGTGTTGAAAACACCGAACATTCAGCCATATGGGAAAGGAATTATTTTGTTATGCTATGTTGATGTCTCTCAGGAATTTGTTAAACACCTCCTGCCTGGGATAAATATCATAAAAGCTTGTCCCAAAGCATAACGCAATGGGGCAAACAAAAAAACGCGAAAACTCGCGTCTTTCAAGAGGTTATGCCTCTTCTTATTCT
>JAISRP010000205.1 GCA_031273585.1 Synergistaceae bacterium | reverse complement strand
CTGCGCCGCTCCGCGTCCATCTTTACCCCGCAGTCCATCGCAGTGATCACGGCTTTTTTCCCGTCCGTCATCTGAAACACGCCCTTCCCATAGTTTTGACGCCTCAGACATGGCATCCTGAGATCAATTATAGAAATGGACATGGACAGAGATTGACCATCACGTCGCAAAAAAATAAAAAAACAAATCGGGGGTCCGGGGGACTGGTCCCCCGGCGGAGTTTGAGGCGGAGCCTCAAGGTCCAGAAATAAAAAACCCCGGACCTCGCCAAGGAGGACCGGGGGCAGTATTGTGAAGTTACCGCTGGCTCTTCAGTACAGCCCGAACAGTTTCGGCAGGCCGTAGCTCAGGACCGGCAGATAGGTCAGCAGGAGGACGTCTATTATCATCACCAGGATGAACGGCCACACCGCGCGGGAGATGTCCTCGAGCGATATTCTGGATATGCCGCAGCTCACGAAGAGGCACACGCCGAGCGGAGGAGTCACCATGCCGATTGCCAGGTTCACCACGATCACTATGCCGAAGTGCAGGAGGTCCACCTCGAGCGCGCTCAGAACCGGCAGTAGGACGGGCACGAGGATGATGATGGACGCCACCGTCTCCATGAAGGTGCCGATGAAGAGCAGGAGGACGTTTATCATGAGCAGGACGACGACGGGGCTCGACGATAGGAGCAGCATCCCCTCGGCCGCCATCTGGGGAATTTTTCTGGACGTGATGACCCAGCTGAAGGCGGATGACGTTCCGATTATGAACATGACTATCGCGGTGCTGACGGCCGAGTTGACGAACACGGCCTTCATCTGGGAAAATTTGAGCTCCTTGTACACGAAAAATCCGACGACGAGCCCGTATACCACGGCTACGACGGCCGCCTCCGTGGGGGTGAAGACCCCGCCGTATATGCCGCCTAGGATTATAACTGGCATGAGGAGGGCCCAGAACGCGTCCTTGAACGCCGCCTTGCGCTCGGTCCGCGTGAAGCGCCGCTCGCCCCTGTAGCCCTTCTTGCGGGCGATGACCCACGCCACGAGCATGAGCGAGACCCCGACCAATACGCCGGGGATGAACCCGCCCATGAAGAGCGCGCCAACCGAGACGCCGGACATGACGCAATAGATGATCATGGGGATGCTGGGAGGGATCATGACGCCTAAGGTTCCTGCCGTCGCCTGGACCGCCGCCGTGTAGGGCTTGCCGTAGCCCCTCGATACCATCTCTGGGATGAGGATCGACCCTATCGCCGCGACGCAGGCGGCGGCCGCGCCGGATATGGCGCCGAAGAACATGCTGGCGATGATGGCGACGAACGCGAGCCCCCCAGCGAAGTGCCCGACGAACGTGTTCGCGAGGTGGATTAACCTGCGGGAAATTCCGCCGTGCTCCATGAGGGACCCTGCCAGGATGAAAAACGGGACCGCCATCAGGGGAAACGAGTCCATTGCGGTGAACATCTTCTGCACGAGCACGGTCGGCGGGATCGGGGACGCCAGAAGCGAGATGAGGGTGGAGGCCCCTATGGATATCGCTATGGGGACGTTCAGCGCGAAGAATATCACGAGCGAGACGAAGAGAATCGTCGTCATCAGGCCATTCCCCTGCCGCCGCGCGTCAGCAGATTTGCCAGCTCCTCTATCGAGTAGAGCGCCATCAGCGCGCCTCCGACGACGATCGAGCCGTAGGGGATCGCCATCGAAATTTCCATCGCAGGGGACTCCTGCGCCGAGACGACCGAGAGCGTCCTAATTCCGTAGTAGATCGTGCCGGAAAAAAATACCGCGGCGACCGCCGTCGTCACCACTGACACGGCCCTCTTCGCCGGCGCGGGCAGGAGCATGACGACCGCCTCCACCCCGATGTGCCCCTTGTTGCGCAGGCCGACGCTTGCGCCCAGCATCGATATCCAGACCATGATGTACCGGGCCGCCTCCTCGGACCAGGGCAGGGAGGCGTGGAGGATGAAGCGGAAGATAACCTGGGCGAACACGATCGCCACCATCGCCGCCACCATGACGAACAGGACGTACTGCGTCAGAGCGTAGACGGCGTCCAGCGCACTTTTAAACAGCTTCACGCGACCTATCCCCCCTCTCGCCCGGCGGGGCGC
Organism: Synergistaceae bacterium; assembly: GCA_031273585.1. Taxonomy (GTDB): domain Bacteria; phylum Synergistota; class Synergistia; order Synergistales; family Synergistaceae; genus JAIRWR01. The sequence continues at coordinate 3,483 of JAISRP010000205.1, read as the reverse complement.
ACACAAAACGAACGCCCCGCCCGGGCGGACCTTCGCAGAATTTGCCGCCTACTTTCCCGATGCGATGATCTGATCCAAGAGTTTGGCGTCGTCCCCAAGCTCCCCCTTGAACTCGTCGTACACCTTGAGGCTCGCCTCCTGGAAGAGCGACAGGTCGGGCCTCGTGATCTGCATTCCGTTCTCCTCCAGGGATTTGATGTAGTCGTTCTCCATCTTGTCGCAGACCTCGCGCTCGTGCTGCGCCGCCTCCTGCGCCGAGGTCTGGAATATCTCCTGCTGCTCGGGGGTGAGGGTGTCGTAGAGGGCCTTGGCGACCGCGATCATCGCCGGGGAGAATACGTGCCTCGTCAGGGCCAGATGACGCTGCACCTCGTAGAGCTTGGACGTGTAGATGACAGGGATCGGGTTTTCCTGACCGTCGATGGTCCCCTGCTGCAGGGCGGTGAAGACCTCGCTCCAGGCCATCGGGGTCGGGTCGACGCCCAGCTCGCGCCACATCGCCATGTGCACCTTGTTCTCCATCGTGCGGACCTTGAGGCCGGATGCGTCGGCCGGGGTGTTCACGGGCCGTTTGGCGTTGGTCAGGTTCCTGAAGCCGTTCTCCATCCACGCGAGCCCGTGGATCCCCTTCGCATCCAGGAGCCCCATGACGTACTTGCCGATATCGCCGTCCAGCACCTCGTAGACGTGCTTCTTGTCCCTGAAGAGGAACGGGAAGTCGAACAGGAGGAACTTCTTCTCGAATCCGCCGAGCGGCCCGGTCGAGCCTACGTAGAGGTCTATGGTGCCTAGCTGAAGTCCCTCCAAGATGTCGCGCTCGCCGGTCCCCAGCTGGTTGTTGGGGAACAGGTCGATCTGAATGTCCCCGTTCGTCCTGCTCTCCACCAGCTCCTTGAACTTCAGCGCGCCAAAGTGGTAGGCGTTCTCCTCGGGAACGGCGTGCCCCAGCTTGAGGACCTTGCTCGGGGCGGCGTCGGATCGGAACGGACAGGAGAGGGCAACGAACATCGCGAGCAGGATGACATAAAACTTTGCGGATTTCATCTTAACATCTGCCTCCTCAAAGAGTTTTGATTTTTTTATGACTATACAAGTTAGATCATGTAACTGGTGGCGAGCCAATGTTTCGGCGACTCTCTGCGCGAATCTGACGCGCTGAAAGCACTTCCATGTGCTTAAATCGCTCGACCGACCTCCTGTCGGTCGCAGATTCGCTCCGTTCGTTCGCCGAAACATCGGCGCTTTAGTCAAGCTGATAGTCATAATTCATAATCTTGCGCAGGAACGCGCCTCACACTGCGAACGCTTCCCCATACGTCTGCTGCCTAATCAGCACGAGGTTGGTCAGTACGGCATTTACCGGCGTCGGGATTCCCAGCTTCTCACCCTCCTCCACTATGGCCCCGTTTATGACCGCTATCTCGGTCTGTCGTCCGGCCAGGATGTCCTGCAGCATCGATGAGCGGTTGGCGCCGGTCTTCACGGCGACGCTCATCGCGTGCTCGAAGGGCGAATCGATCTCGAGCTGTATCCCCTTGCGTCTCGCCACACTGCACGCCTCGTCCACGGCCGCCCTCATCAGGGCCTCCGCCTCGGGGAAAGAGGCGAGCCTCCCGTTCTTGAGCCCCGTCACGGCGGTGAGGGCGTTGATGCCCACATTCACTGTCAGTTTAGTCCAGATCAGCCCGATCACGTTCGTCGAGACTTGCGCGGTCATCCCAGCCCCGGCGAACATGGCCGCCAGGGACTCGACGCGGGCGGACCGATTTCCGTCCAGCTCGCCCACGATCGTGTCCCCAACCCCAGCGTGGCGAATCCTCCCCGGTCCGAGCAGGGTCGCGCCGTGCCCCGTCGTTCCCGCCACGACGCGATCTGCGGGTACGACTGCGCACAGCTTTTCCACGTTGCCAAGCCCGTTTTGAAGCGTCAGCACGGTCGTCGCACCGCCCACCATCGGCAGCGCGCCCCTCATGGCCCCCTCAGTTGCGGTCGCCTTCACGAACACGAGGATCAGGTCGGCGGTTCCCGCCTCGGACGCGTCGGACACGGCCCTTATGCCGCGGACGCGCCTCTCTCCGCCGGCGCCCTCGATCGAGAGCCCGGACGCGTTCACGGCGTCGACCTGGTCCCGCCATACGTCGACCAGGACGACCTCGTTTCCGGCCTCGGCCAGGAGCCCGCCGTACAGCGACCCCATAGCCCCGGCGCCAAGCACCGCCACCTTCATTTTATTATGCCGCACGTCCGAGCCGGACCGGTCATATCACAGCAGCCCCTTCAGGTCCTCGCCGGACAGGCCGCCGAAGACGTACTCGTCGCTCGGGAACTTCACGTCCTTGACCTCGCGCTTGTAATCCTCGAGGGCGCGCACGATCTGCTCCCCGATATTCGCGTATTTTTTTACGAACTTCGGGGTGAACCGGTCGAAGAGCCCCAGCAAGTCGTGATAGACGAGCACCTGCCCGTCGCAGTGGCGCCCCGCCCCGATGCCTATGACGGGAACGGACACGGCATCCGTGATGGCGCGCCCCAGCTCCTCCGGCACGCACTCGACGACTATCGAGAAAACTCCGGCCTGTTCGAGCGACTTTGCCTGGTCGATAATTTTTTTAGCCGCGTCCAGATTTTTCCCCTGGAGCTTGAACCCGCCGAGCAGCCCCGCCGTCTGGGGCGTCAGTCCGATGTGTCCCTGCACTCCAATGCCGCCCTTTACCATTTTTTCGACGATCTCCGGCATACAGCCCTCCAGCTTGACCGTGTCGCACCCGCCCTCCTTGATCAGGCGGTTTGCGCTGCGAATGGCCTGCTCCGGCCCCTCGTTGTAGGACCCGAACACGAGGTCCCCCACGATCATCGGTGACGGAGCGCCCTTGACCACCGCCTTTATGTGATGGACCATCGCGTCGGTGGTGAGCGGCACGGTCGACTCGTTGCCCAGCATCGTCATGGACATGCTGTCGCCGACGAGTATCATCTCGATCCCAGCCCTCTCAACCAGCACGGCCTGACCGTAGTCGTAAGCGGTCACGTAGCTGATCTTCTCCCCCTTGTCGCACATCTCCTGAAGTTTTTGAACCGTCACCTTCGCCATAAACGTTACCGTCCCTTCCAGGATGAAATAAAATCCGCCGGCTCACAAGACGGGACTCCCCCGCTAAAATCCGCAGGTTCAAGACCGCGGGCGCCGCCCACACCCGCCGGGGGACCAGTCCCCCGGACCCCCATCTGTCAATTTCAAAAACTGAACACGGCAGTTATTTTAGTTGCAGGCCGATTACGTGTCAATTATCGGCGAAATTTTTGTGTCACTCGTCTGTGATGATGTTTTCTCGAGACAGGGGGGGCTGCAACTGTTTACCTCGCCCCCAACAAGGTATATATTTGGTATATACTCTCTTGGGGGCGTGAATTATGATAACCGTTGTGACCAAATGGGGACACAGCCAGGGCGTGCGCATTCCGCGCGATATTCTGGACATCGCT
>JAISRP010000181.1 GCA_031273585.1 Synergistaceae bacterium | reverse complement strand
GGGGTACTTCGACTCCATAGCGGAGCTTGGCCCCGCGTTCGGGATGCTAGGCACGCTGATAGGGCTCATACAGATGCTTGGAAATCTGGACGACCCCTCCGCCCTCGGACCCGGCATGGCGGTGGCCCTCGTCACGACTTTTTACGGCTCCATACTGGCCAACATGTTCGCAATTCCGATAGGCAAGAAGCTCGTTCAGAACTCGAGCCGCGAGGTTCTGGCCCGCGAGCTGATGGTGGAGGGAATCCTCTCGATCCAGGCGGGCGAGAACCCGCGCATCGTGGAGGAAAAGCTGAAGGTATTCCTGCCGCCGACTATGCGCCTGCAGCTCGACGAGGGCAAGGGGTCGGAGGAATAATAAATAATAAACCGGAGGGAGGGACTGACGCATGGCCAGAAAGAAGAAGGCTGAGGCCGGAAGCAGCGGCGCGCCGGCGTGGATGTCGACCTATGGCGACATGGTCACCCTGCTCCTCTGCTTTTTTGTGCTCCTGTACTCATTCTCCACGATAGACGCGCAGAAATTCATATCGATGGCGGAGTCCATGCAGGCCGCGTTCAACGTGCAGCCAGGCGCGCCCGACATAACGAAGGCCCCCGGCGTCATAACCGGCTCTCAGGGCATCGGCCCCGGCGACTCCGACAGGACGACGGACTCGGATCAGACGGAAAACGCGAGCCAGGTTTTGGCTCTTGTGCAGGAAGCTATAAAGAGCGAGCACTTGGAGGACGAAATACAAGTAGTGGCTAACGAGAGGGGCGTGGTGATCTCCCTGTCGGAGCAGATACTCTTCCCGGAGGGGTCCGCCAGGATACGCCCGGAGTCCCGCAGGATTCTCTACAAGATAGGACAGATACTGGAGACCCTGCCGAACCAGCTCTCGGTCGAGGGACACACCGACTCGGGGCGTCCGGTTAACAGCATCTATGGGGATAACTGGGGCCTTTCGTCCGCGAGGGCGTCGGCAGTGACCTCTTATCTCGACGAATCCCTGAACGTGGGCGAGGGCCGCCTGAAGGCGGTGGGATTCGGCTCCACAGCCCCTGTTGTCCCGAACGTCAACGAGGAGAACATGAGGCTGAACAGACGAGTGGACATTGTGGTGTTGTCCTTGTACGACGTCCGTTAATTCCCGCAAGGAGGCAGGTCGCTTATGGCATTGGGGAAAAAGAGCATCATAATGATTGCGGTCGCTGTAGTAATACTCTTGGTCGGCGTCGGCGGCGGAATTTACGCGGGGCTGACTCTGCTCGCCCCAGCTCCGGTCGAGACCGAGACCAGGATTCCCGACCCGGGCCCGATGATCGAGCTGGGGCAGTTCACGTCCACCCTGGCCGACGCGCAGGTTCGCGTCCTGAAGCTCAAGGTGACGGTCGAGTTAGCCGGCCCGAGGGTGATGGAGCGCCTGGCCGATCCGGGGTGGCTGATCATGCTGAAGGACGAGGTCATCAAAACCTTAAAGGATCAGCGCTACGACACCGTGCGCTACGCGGAGGGCATGGAGAGGCTCAAGCAGGACATGAGGGACCGGTTCAACGCCATCCTGCCGCGGGTGGAGGGCGATCTTGCGGTCAGGAGAGTTCTTTTCGACGAATACATGGCACAGTAACGCGTCATCTCGCTCACGAAGGGGAGATTTAAATGGTTCCGCCGGAGGTAATGTCCCAAAACGAAATAGATTCCTTGCTGCAAGCCATTTCGAGCGGCGGCGACGATGACATAGCAAAGATGCAGGAGGCCGAGGAAAAACCCCTGAAGCTGTACGACTTCAGGCGGCCTGACAAGTTCAGCAAGGACCAGATGCGGGCCATCCAGATGATCCACGAGTCATTCTGCCGCAGCCTCACGACGTCGCTCTCGACCATGGTCCGTTCGATGGTCTCCGTCGAGGTAGTGGCCGTGGACCAGCTCGCTTACGACGAATTTATACACTCGCTCGTCCAGCCGACGGTGATAGGCATCCTCGAGATGTACCCCCTGAGCGGAAACGCGATACTGGAGATAAGCAACCAGCTCACGTTCGCCATAATAGACCGCCTCCTGGGGGGCAAGGGCGAGCCCCTTCGCAAGCCGCGGGACCTCACCGACATAGAGCGCACCGTGATAGAGCGCGTCATCATGAAAATATTGGAGCACCTGGAGGAGAGCTGGAGCACCGTCGTCGACATCAGATACCGCTACGAGACGATGGAGAGCAACCCCTTCTTCGTGCAGGTCTGCCCGGGGACCGACATGGTCCTCCTCGTAACGATGAAGATCCAGATAGGGGATATCCAGGGAATAATGAACTTCTGCATCCCCTATTTCGTCATAGAGCCGCTCATCGACAAACTGAGCTCGCAGCAGTGGTTCTCCTCCACCGGCCGCAAGAACGCGGAGGGCGTCCGGGAGAGCCTCGTGGAGAGGATGAACGAGGTCTCCGTTCCGTTGGCCCTGGAGCTCGGGCACAGCATAATAAGCCTCGGAGACGTGATCCAGATGCAGGCGGGCGACGTCGTGAGGCTGGACGGGACCGTGAAGGACCCGCTCGGACTCAGGGTCGGAAACAGGGTGAAGTACCACTCGACGCCCGGGGTCTTCAAAAAGAATTACGCCGCTCAAATAACAGAAGTGCTGGGAGAGGATCCTCTCTCCTTAGAGGAGGAATAAACCGTGGTTGACGAGTTTCTTAATCAGGATGAGATAGACGCCCTTCTCTCCGGCGGAGAGGACTCGGGCGGCGGCGGCGGGAGCTCGCTGTCCTCCGACGACATGTCGATCCTAAACGAGGTGGCGGGCATAATAGCGTCGTCTGCGAGCAACGTCATAGGTATGCTGGCGGGGCGCGACGTGTCCGCGATCGTGACGGAGCAGAAGGAGGTCCCCCAGAGCACGTTTGCCGGAACAGTCGACGGCCCGAAGGTGTTCTCGTACTACATGCAGCTCGAAGGGCTGGACTCCATGCCGGCCCAGCTCATCTCCGGCGAGCGCTGCGCGCTCGCCCTGGCCGACCTCATGATGGGCGGGGATGCGAAGGAACTGCCGGCGGAGGCGAACGACCTGTACCTCTCGGCCGCGCAGGAGGGGTTGAGCCAGCTCATAGGGTCCGCCCTGACAAGCCTGAGCGGTCTGATGGCGGGGGCGAGGCTGTCAGCCGCGTCAAGCTCGGCCAACCTCGACGACACCGGAGGGTGGCTCCCGTTCCCGTCGGACCCCCCCGAGATGACGATATGGGTCGGCAAGATCAACCTAACGGTCGACGGCGTGGAGCCCTTCATGCTCGATATGGTCCTGTCGTCGAATAACGCCGCCGCTCTGGCGGCGAAGGTGAGGGCGGCAATGGCCCCCCCGGAGCCCGAGCAGCCGGCGGCGGCAGCGGCCCCGGCGCCCGCGCCCCAGCAGCGCCAGCCCCAGCAGCAGGCGGCGCCTGCCCCGGCGCCCCAGGCGCCGATGTCCGTATCCCTGCCCCCGAGGCCGCAGGGACCGCCCGTCGACGTGAGGCCCGTCGAATTTGCTCAGCTTGGAGGTTCAGATTTTGCCGGTTCTCCCGGAAATATCGATTTGATAGTCGACATACCGGTACGAGTTACTGTAGAATTAGGCAGGACTAGGAAAACCATCGGGGAGGTGCTGGCGCTCGGACCCGGTTCAGTGGTAGAATTGAACAAGATGGCGGGCGAGCCCGTGGACGTTCTCGTAAACGGAAAGCTCATCGCCAGGGGAGAGGTCGTCGTGATCGACGAGAGCTTCGGCATAAGGGTGACCGAGGTGGTGAGCAGGGCGGAGCGCATACGCTCCATGGGGGTTTAAAAAAATTCGATTTTATGTATCGCCTGGTTAGCAGACTGAGATTCAGGCATCCAAGGAGGGCATAGAGATATGGGGACAAAGGTTTTGATCGTAGATGATGCGGCTTTTATGAGGATGATGCTTCGGGATATCCTGGCGAAAAATGGTTTTGACGTGGTGGGCGAGGCCGACAACGGAAAAGTTGCGGTCCAGATGTACGGGGAGCTGAAACCCGACGTCGTCACAATGGACATAACGATGCCGGAGATGGATGGAATAGCTGCAGTCAAGGAGATCAAGGCCAACGATCCCAACGCCAAGGTTGTGATGGTCAGCGCCATGGGCCAGCAGGCTATGGTTATCGAGGCGATACGCTCCGGCGCGGCTGACTTTATAGTGAAGCCCTTCCAGCCCGATCGAGTGTTGGAGGCTCTCAGCAAGGCGCTCTCGTAGTGCTGCGCCGCTCTGCGCCGGCAGATGAAGAATAACCTGCTCATTCCTTTGAGGGGACGGGCGTCGAGGCTTTTTTTCAAAATCGCCTTGACGCTCTTTTTTTATTCGATGCGCCCCACGTCCGCGATGGCAGCGGTCGAGGAGCTGGACGCCTCCATGTCGGGATACGCGGCCCGCATGGCGATTGCGCTCGTAATCCTGGGCATAGCCGGCTATCTCGCGGCGAAGTGGGCGCCCGGCAGGTTCCGCGCCTCGGCGGGGGGAAAACTGAAACTCCTGGGCACGCTTAACCTGGGGCGCGATATGGTGTATATTATAAGGACTGGGCCGGACGTCGTGGCCATACTCGCCGGCAGAACCGGGGGCACAGTCATCGGCCGCTGGAGCGGGGAAGAGTGGGATGAATGCGGAGATGACCTGGAAAATGGCGCGCGAAGCAAGGACACTCCTCACGGTGGTCGGTGAGACTGGATGAATGAGAGCAAAAATTTTGCGGCGCTTACCCAAATCCGCGGGCAGGACCTTGGGGCTCCGCCCCAAACCCCGCCAGGAGGCAGCGCCTCCTGGACCTCCAATTCGTTTTTTTGTTTTCGCCCGGAGGGCGAAAACAAAAAACAGACGGGGGTCCGGGGGACTGGTCCCCCGGCGGGCGTGGGCGGCGCCCACGGTCTTGCACATGCGAAGTTGGGCTTTTGCGCATTCCTGTGCAGATAGTATAATGTAACGCGCCATTAATATATCATTCTGCTGATCCTGCGTCAGTCTCTGAAAAGATTACGGCAGCCTCAAGCGAACAGAAGGAGAATGTGAGGGAATATGAGCTTTCAGAAGATCAAGAACATCGGGATTATCACGGCGGGCGGTGACTGCGGAGGGCTCAACGCCGTCGTGCGGGGGGCGGCTAAGATCGCCCTTGCCAACGGCATAGGCGCTTACATAATTCCGAACGGCTACGCCGGGCTTTATAACCTGGTCGATATGGACCGTCTTACGCGGCTCGACGAGGAGCGGGTCGATCATGTCAACTCGGCATTTGCCGGTTCCGAGGCGGGTCACTCCCGGGTCAAGATAGCGAAGATAGAGAACCCCGACAAGTACAAGCGCATACTCGTCGGGCTCAAGAAGTTCGACATCAGCGGGCTCGTGATATCCGGGGGCGACGACACCGGCAGCGTTTTGGTCGACCTTGCGGAGAACGGCATACCATGCGTACACGCGCCCAAGACGATGGACCTCGATCTTCAGACCTACTCGGTGGGCGGGGACTCCGCGGTCAACAAGATCGCCCACATCGTGGAGGAGATCAAGACGACGGGGCGCACCCACAACCGCATAATGATAGTCGAGGTGTTCGGGCGTTACACTGGGCACACGGCTTTTCGCGGGGGCATAGCGGCGGACGCGGACTGCATACTCATACCTGAGATACCGGTCGACTTCGACGAGGTCTACAATCACGTCAAGCGATACTACATGCGCCGCATCCTGCGCAGCGACGTCCACACCGGAATGTACAGCATAGTCGTCGCGGAGGGGATCACCGGCGCCGACGGGGGGCTGTTCACGGAGGACGGCACGCGCGACGCCTTCGGGCACGTCAAGCTGAGCGGGGCTGCGAAACACGTCCGCTACGAGCTCGAGGCCAGGATGAAGGACGACTCGGAGATAAAGGAGTTCATGAAGGCGAGCGGGATGTTCGTCGAGGGGATACTGGAGCAGCCGGAGATCCGGGAGGTGATGCCAGGGCACCTCGTCCGCTCGGGCTCGACCGCGGCCTACGACGTGAGCTTCGGCAAGGAGGTCGGGGCGGCCGCCGTCATGCTGCTCATCCAGGGACTGTCGGGCGTGACCGTGTACCAGGTGATGAACGGCGAGATTCGCTACATGGCGACGAAGGACGCGATAAAGGACCGTCCGGTCGACCTCAACATGGTCGCGTTCTACGAGCAGATGGATATATGCTTCGGGCGGAAGCCGGTGCAGTTCGTTCCGACGTTCAAGGAGAACGTCGGCGAGCGGGTGGAGAGATTTCTGTAGTGACTCAGGACCCGGGGAACGCCGGGAAATCGGGCGGGGCGCCGGCATCCGGGGCTTCCCTGCTGCTCCGCGGGCAGCTAGAGCGGGTGACTTACGCCAACGAGGAGAACGGCTACTCCGTATTCAAGATCGCCGTTCCCGATAACCCCGACCTCGTTACAGCCGTCGGTTACGCCCCTCCCCACATGCCGGGGGAGGAGCTGGAGCTGTCGGGGGAGTGGGCGACCCATCCAAAGTTTGGGTCCCAGTTCAAGTTCTCGGCCTGTCGCTCGCTCGTGCCCTCCACCGTCGAGGGGATCAAGCGTTACCTCGGCTCCGGCCTCATCAAGGGCGTGGGGCCGCGCATGGCATCCAGGATCGTGGACGAGTTCGGCGAGAGGACGCTGGACGTCCTGGACGAGAGCCCGGAGGACCTCCTCGGCGTGAAGGGCGTCAGCGCAAAGATGCTGGACACGGTAAAACAGTCGTGGGAGATGCACAAGGAAGTCCGCCACGTCATGATCTTTCTGCAGTCCAACGGGGTGAGCCCGGGATTTGCCGCCAAGATATTCGCCGAGTACGGGGCCGAGACGATCGTGACCGTCAAGGAGAACCCCTACAGGCTCGCATCGGACATCTTCGGAATAGGATTTCTCAGCGCGGACAAGGTGGCCTCGAACATGGGGATCGACCGGTCGTCTCCGTTGAGGCTCGAGGCCGGGGTGAGGTACGTCATGTCGGAGCTGACGGGCGAGGGGCACGTCTACGCTCCGAGGGAGGCGCTGGCGGAGAGGTCGGCGGCGCTTCTGGGCGTGGACAGCGCGCTTGCGGACGAGGCGATATCCAGGGCCGCCGCGAACAGGATGCTCGTCTCAGAGGCGATAAACCCCGATGACGCCGACGGACCGGTCGAGGCGATATACCTGCCGGCGTATTACACGGCGGAGATCAAGAGCGCGTCCATGCTGGCCCGCCTGCTGCGTCATGACGCCTCGGCATATCTGAAGGGCCTGACGGACGGGACATCGGGCCTTGACGCGGGGCGCGAGGCGAAGTGGATTCAGGAGAGCATGGGGATAAAGCTGGCCCAAAATCAGTTCGCCGCCCTGGAAATGGCGATGAGGTCCAGGACGATGATAATAACCGGAGGCCCGGGGACCGGGAAGACGACCATCATCAAGGCCATAATAGGCATCCTGGGGGAGCGGGGGCTCAGGGTGCTGCTGGCAGCCCCGACCGGGCGGGCGGCAAAGCGCATGAGCGAGGCCACCGGACACGATGCGCGGACGATCCACCGCATGTTGGAGTACAACGGCCGCACGGGGTTCGCCAGGACGCCGGACAACCCGCTGGAGTGCGACCTGCTGGTCGTCGACGAGGCGTCGATGATCGACGTCCTCCTGATGTTTCACATGCTCCGGGCGATCCCAGAGGATTCGAGGCTCATCTTGGTCGGCGACATCCACCAGCTCCCATCCGTTGGGCCTGGCAACGTGCTGAAGGACATGATATCCTCCGGCGTCGTGCCGGTCGCCGAGCTGAACGAAATATTCAGGCAGGCCAGCCAGAGCTCCATAATCGTCAACGCACACAGGGTGAACAGCGGATTGCAGCCGGAGGAGCCGCGCGGGAACGGGCTGCACGACTTCTATTTCGTCCAGATGGACGACCCCGAGCGGTGCGTGGAGATGATACTGACGCTCGTCCGCGACAGGATTCCAGCGCGGTTCGGGCTGGACCCGGTGGAGGACATCCAGGTACTCACCCCCATGCACAAGGGGACGCTCGGCGCGTCAAACTTGAACGCGGTGCTGCAGAGGGAGCTCAACCCGGGGCAGGGGGCGTCGATCGAGCGCGGGGGGCGGGTCTTCAGGACCGGCGACAAGGTGATGCAGATACGCAATAACTACGAGAAGGACGTCTACAACGGCGATATAGGCTTCGTTCTGAGCGTGGACGCCGAGGCGGGCCTGATGACGGTCGGCATCGACGGCAGGCGGATTCAGTACGAGGCGATGGACTTCGAGGAGCTGGTCCACGCCTACGCCGTCTCCATCCACAAATCTCAGGGCTCGGAGTACCCGGCGGTCGTCATACCCCTGCACACACAGCACTACGTCCTGCTTCAGAGAAACCTGCTCTACACCGGGATAACGCGCGGCAAGGAGCTCGTGGTGATAGTCGGGACGAAGAGGGCAGTCTCGATCGCCGTGAAGAACGACGACACGAGGCGGCGCTGCACGTACCTCGGCGAGAGGCTGAGGCTGATTGTTGGGGAGGCGCCGTGAGCGGAGATGTCACGATATAGCAATTTATAATCATTAGCCTAAAGGGTAAAGATTAAAACCTCTGCTGCCACTGCAACCGCCATCAGTAAAATTCCACGCGGTTTATTTATCGGTTATACAGCAAAAAACCCCCGCGAGATTCCTCATGCGGGGGGTGTAATTTTTTTGCCTCGACCTGCCTCTGGTGGTTACGCCCTCCTGCGGCGCCTCGACGCGAGCACGGGAAGCGCAAAGAGCGCCATCAACGCGGTCCCCGCGCTGCAGCCGCCGCCGATGCTGCTGCTGTTTCGCGCGTCGCCGGTCTCGCCCTCGAATTTAAAGCTCTGATTGTAGAACCCGCTGTTCGGGGGGAGAGTGTAGAACAGCTTCAATTCGTAATTTCCGGTCGTCGGCGGCGTGTACCAGACTTCGAGCTTACCGCCCGTAAATCGGTAGCCGTTCGATGTGTTGTAGGTGTTTTCGGGCAGGGTGAAGCTGTACCCGTTAGGTAGGAACACAACGGCGTAGAACGAACCTGTGGTCATGTTGAAAGCGGCCGTGACGTCAGTTATGAATCTGTTCAGCCGCCCCGGCACCATGTAGGTCGGGTGGTCCCCGCCGTCGGGGCCTATGATCGAAAAATTCTGGCTGAAGACGCCGCCAGTAGGATATGCGGGGTCCACGCGGACGGTTATAGCTCCTACTTGTTGTACATCATCGCTCGTGGCCTCGGTGTTTCCTCTTGCGAACACGTTGACGACCCCGCTCGTCTCCGCAGTGACTGTTCCCGAGAACATGACTGCTGGGCCGCTGACGATGCTTGCGTTCAGGCCGCCTCCCATCGAGACGCTTTTTTCTTGTCCCTCCGTACTGTCGTCAAGGGACACGTAGAAGTTATATCTGGAGAAATCGGCAATAATATTGACATAGCTCTCCCAAATGACCGTTTCCGATATCAACGGAAAAATGACTCGATATCGTTCGAGTCCGAAAGAAGGCGCCGCGTCGGCGGATGGGATGCATGACATCAGCATGGCCGCCGCGATCATGATTAGCGCGAGCTGTAAAAATTTTCTTCTGTGCATTTCTGAGAAAGACCTCCTTCAAATTTATAAAATGGCCGGACTAAATGACAATCGTCGATCCCTTCAGCCGATCTCCCCTCTCGTCCAGCTCTGCGTCTTGCCGCCGGATATTTCGACTGCCTGCGTATTTTGAGATTATATCCTCATACCGGTAATTTGTACAAGATCATCTCCATAGCACTGGGAAGAAAAAATAAAAAATATACGCTCGCATATATTCGATCCGCGCGAATTGGCGACGGTCACGGGCTGTCCGCGCTCGTACTGTTGATGTGAAAATTGATGCTTTATGAAGATACGCCACTAATGTACAATGATCTGAATATGGCACGTGTGCGGAGGCTGCGTTAATGACGGAAGATGCGGGACCCGGGTTCGACGAGAAATACGATCAGATGGTGAACATGCCGGTGGAGGGGCTCGTGTGCAGGTTCGCCGCTCCGGCCATCGTGAGTATGCTCGTGTCCGCCCTGTACAACATGGCGGACACGTATTTCGTGGGCGCGCTCGGCACGAGCGCCACGGCGGGCGTCGGGGTGGTGTTCTCCCTCATGTCTATAATCCAGGCGGCCGGTTTCTTCTTTGGCAATGGGAGCGGCAACTATGTGTCGAGGCAGCTCGGGGGGCTTCACATCGAGAATGCGGCCAAGATGGCCTCGACCGGTTTTTTCTCGGCCCTTGCCTCCGGCTCTGTGATCATGGCATTAGGCCTGATGTTTCTGGAGCCGCTCGCCCGGTTTCTCGGGGCCACGGAGACGATATTGCCCTACGCCTGCGATTATTTGCGGTTCATACTGATCGGCGTGCCCTGGATGGTCGCGTCCCTGATGCTGAACAGCCTGCTCCGATTTCAGGGCAGCGCCTTCTACGGAATGATCGGCATTGCCGGCGGGGCCGTCATCAACATAGCCCTCGACCCCATCCTGATATTCGGAATGGGCATGGGCGTCGTCGGCGCGTCCCTGGCCACGATGATCAGCCAGTTCACCGGTTTCTGTATGCTGCTCTACGGCTGCGCGAGACACGGCAACATCATGGTGAATCTGAAAAATTTCACGCCGCGGATCTACTTCTTCAAGGAAATTTTTAGAGGGGGAGGCCCCTCCCTCCTGCGTCAGGGGATCGCCGGAGCCGCCGTCATCTGCATGAACCGGATGGCCGGGTCCTATGGCGACGCCGCCATAGCCGCGATATCGATAGTGCAGCGCGTAATAATGTTCGCCAACTCCGCCATGATAGGATTCGGGCAGGGTTTTCAGCCGGTGTGCGGCTTCAACTACGGGGCGGAGCGGTTCGACAGGGTGAGCCGCGCGTTTTGGTTCTGCGTGAGGGTCTCCACCGCCATGCTTTTTGCCTCGGGCATAGCGGGAATTGCGATGGCCCCGAGTATAATAGCCGTGTTCCGGGGGGACGATCCGGCGGTCATTTCCATAGGCACGACGTCGCTCAGGCTGAACTGCGCGCTGTTCCCCCTGGTGGGCTGGGTCATCTTGAACAACATGATGCTCCAGACCATCGGCATGGCTGGGCGGGCGAGCATATTGGCGGTTTCGAGGCAGGGGCTCTTTCTGCTGCCGGCAATCTTCATCCTGACCTCTCAGATGGGCCTCATAGGCCTCCTGGCAAGCCAGCCCGTCGCGGACTTCGCGACGTTTCTCCTATCGCTTCCCCTTGGCCTGGGGGTGCTCGGCGAGATGAAGCGCCGGAGCGATTCCATGATATAGCAATTTAAAATTTAGAAGGAGGTGTTTGCGCATGTCGTTTCGTCCTACGAGGATGGAGGTTTCGCTCGAGAGCTACAGGCACAACTATCGCAATATCAGGGATCACGTAAAGAGGCGGGTGATAGCCGTCGTGAAGTCGAACTCTTACGGCATGGGGGCCGTACCGGTGGCGTGGACTCTCAAGTCGGAGGGGGTGGATTTCTTCGGAGTGGCAACCCCAGACGAGGCGCTGGAGCTGAGGGAGGCGGGAATACGGGACCCGATCCTGGTCCTCGGCGCGTCCCCCTATGATGCGGCTCGGATGTACGTCAAGGAGGGCGTGAGGGTTGCGATGACCGACGAGGCGATGGCCGCGGAGCTGTCGAAGGAGGCCGTCAGGCAGGGGCGCGCGGCCTACGTCCACCTGAAGGTGGACAGCGGCATGGGGCGCATCGGATTTCTCCCTCATGCAGTAGGCGAGATTGCCTCCCTGCTGAGGCGCCTGCCTGGTATAGAGGTGGAGGGGGTGTTCACCCACTTCGCAATGGCTGACGAGGCGGACCTCTCATACACCCATCACCAGTTCGACGTATTCGTGAAATCCGTCGAGGCAGTCAAAAAGGCCGGGCTGAACCCCGCCATGATCCACTGCTGCAACTCCGGGGCGCTGATGTCCGACCTGTCCTATATGTTCTGCGACGCGGTCCGCCCGGGTCATATCCTGTGCGGGCTGATCCCGTCGAGCGATTCCGGACATGCGATTTCGATCGAGCCGTGCTTCGAGGTAAAGACCGCGATAAGCGTCGTCCGGGAGCTCCCGGAGGGATCGAGCGTCAGCTACGGACAGACCCACTGGACCGACGGGCCGACCGTGACCGCCGTCCTGCCGGTGGGATACGCCGACGGATACAGCCGGGCTCTGTCGAACAGGGGAGAGGTCCTGATACACGGAAAGAGGTGTCCGGTGATAGGCCGCGTATGCATGGATCAGTGCGTCGCGGACGTCACGAAGCTCGACAACCCCAGACCGGGCGACGAGGTCGTCCTGATCGGACGCCAGGGGGACGAGGCCGTAACCATAGAGGATGTAGTGGACTGGATTGGCTGCAACAGCGGCATGGTCCCCCTCATGTTCTCCGCGAGGGTCCCGAGGGTTTATCCGTAGATCAAAACCGTGGGCGCCGCCCACGCCCGGGGGGGGGGGGGGGGGGCGGGGGCCCCGCCGCCGCGGAGTGGGTGTTTGTGGGTTGGGGTGTATACAAAAGCAGATAGGAAGGGCTCTGAGGGGGGGTCGGGGCGCGC
>JAISRP010000166.1 GCA_031273585.1 Synergistaceae bacterium | reverse complement strand
GACGGGGAGCGAAAAATACATCGGCTCCGCTACAGTGGCCGACGCGGGCCCCGCAGCGCGGTAAATCATCAAGGTTCCCGATGTTTTTCGCTGCCGTTTTACAGGCGCAAATAGAGCCTGATTTGAATCAGCAAGTCAAGGCGCTCCCCATTTACCGCTTACGTTAAAACTGCCGCAAGGAGTGGATCGTGATGAGGCGACGTCTCGTGATTTTTCTTTTTTCCATTGTGATATTCTGCGAATCGCCCTGCTCCGCGATGGATCGCAGTCCGGAGTGGGCGGCGCCGGTCTGGCTGGACGGCGTTCCAAACTGTCACAGGGTGACTGAAAATATCTACCGCAGCGCGCAGCCGGACGAGCAGGGCTTCAGGAACCTGGAGAGCCTGGGGATCAGGACTGTGATCAACCTGCGCGAAACTCGCGGCGACAGGTTGAGTGGAACGTCGCTGAGGGGGATAAGGGTCAAGATGCGCGCGTGGGACCCTGAAACGGACGATGTCATCCGGGTGATTAGGATTCTCTCTGACGACGGGGGCGGCCCGTACCTCGTTCACTGCCGGCAGGGGGCTGACCGGACCGGACTCGTCATCGCTGCGTACAGGATGGCCGTGCAGGGCTGGAGCAGGGAGGATGCGATCGACGAGATGATGAACGGCGGCTACGGGTTTAACGAAATCTGGGTCAACATCCCACTGTTTCTGAGGCGGATCGACATAGAGAGGGTCCGGGCCGCACTGAGATAAATAATGCGGGCTACGCCCCCCTGTTCCTGAAAAGCCATGCCGCGAGCGGCATCGTGATTGCGACGACTGCCGCCATCGGGATGAAATTTGCCGCTACGTCCGATATGCCGGCGCCCTCCAGGTAGACCCTCCTCACGCACTCGACCCCGAACCGCAGCGGGTTCGCGTAGGTCAGGATTTGCAGGGCCTCCGGCATGTTGCGCAGGGGGGTAGTTATGCCTGAGAGCAGGACCATGGGCATGATCAGGACGAAGCTGTACACCATGACCTGCTGCATACTCTCCGACACCGCGGAGATCGAGAGCCCCATCCCTACGCAGCTCAGCATAAATATCCCAAGGACGGCGCAGAGCGTGGAGAGCGAGCCCGACATCGGTATGCGGAACCAGAGGGCGCATACTGCGAGGACTATGCTGGACTGCGCCATTCCGATCAGCATCGGCGGCAGCGCCTTTCCCACGAGGATCTCGAGGGGGGAGAGGGGCGTCACAAGCAGCTGGTCGAACGTGCCCTGCTCCCGCTCGCGGGCGACTGAGAGCCCGGCCAGTATGAGAACCTGGATCATGCTGAGGGTTGCTATCATGCTGGGCATGAAGTTCCACCTCGTGATCAGGTCGGGGTTGTACCACGCCCTGACCTCGAGCTTTATCCTCCGCCCCACTGAGTTCCGATCCTCCGCCATGCCGGACAGGACCCTGCCCAGGTACCCGAGGGCTATGCCTGCGGTCATGGAGTTCCGCCCGTCGGTGATCACCTGGATGGGGGCGTCCCGCCCAGACGATACAGCATCCTCGAAGTCCGGGCCGAAGTGAACGACCAGCAGCGCGCTTCCCGAATCGATGCTGTCTGCTATCCCGGACGTGCCGCCCAAGACCTCCGTCAGGCGGAACACCCCGGAGCCGTCGAGCCTGGCCCTGATGTTGGCCGAGGTCCTGCCCGCGCTCTGGTCCAGGACTGCGTAGGGAACGTCATCAAGGTTGAGGGTGGCGGCGTATCCGAAGAGGGCGCTCTGCAGTATGACCGGCGCTATCAGGATCACCCTGTTGGCCGGGTCCTTCAGCGTCGCGAGCAGCTCCTTGATGAACAGCGACATCACGCGGCGCATGGACAGGAGGACGCCGCTCATGTCACGCCACCCTCTTGCGCGTCGACGCCAGCGCTAACAGCATGAATCCAGCGGCGTACGCCGCGAGCGCGGCGCAGTCCTTTGCTGCTATCCGCCGGTTATCGCCGGCCAGGAACAGCGTCTTCAACAGATCCATGTAGAACGTCGACGGCAGCACCGACCCGATGCCCCGGATGAAGCCCGGCATACTCCTCAGGTCGAATATGAAGCCGGACAGGACCAGCGCCGGAAGGAAGCTCGTGAGCAGGGCGACCTGGCTCGCCAGGAACTGATTCCTGGTCGCCGAGGATATCATCAGCCCCATGCCGGATGCGGCGAGGAGGTAGAGCACGGTGCCGGAGACGACCAGCCAGAGCGAGCCCCGGAGCGGCACGCGGTAGAGAAATTTCGAGGCGAGCAGGCACAGCAGAAATCCGGTCATGGCCACGCAGAAGTAGGGAACGATCTTCGCGGCGAGAATTTCTCCAGGCCCAAGCGGCGAGACGAACAGCGCCTCCAGCGTGCCGCGCTCCCACTCGCGCGCCATTATGAGCGAGGTCAGGAACACGCCGGCTATCGTCATGATCAGGACGATCAGCCCAGGGATGAAGTACCACCTGCTCGAGTTGGCCTCGTTGAACCACATGCGGTTTACTATCACAATGCCGCCCGGCTGCCCGGAGCCCTCGGCATCCACCGGGTGACGCTCCTCCCACATGGCCAGGGCCTCGTCGGCGTAGCCCTGGATGACGGCAGCCCTGCCGGAGTCGACGCCGTAGAGGATGAGCTGGATGGAGGCGCGTCCCCTGTACAGATTCGGCGTGAAATCGGACCGGGCCCTCAATATCGCGTCGACCTCCCTGTCCTGCATCAGCGCCTCGGCGTCGCGCATCGACGCGGTGTAAACCGGCGAGAACTGAGACGACCCCTCGAGGAAGCTCAGGACGTCCCTCAGGGTGGGGGATGAGTCCTCCATGACCACCGCCACAGGGATGTCGTTCACGTCGAGCGAGACTCCCGACCCGATGACGAGGATCAGCAGCAGGGGCAGGACCGCGCCAATCAGGATGCTGCTGTTGTCGCGCGACATCTGGATAAACTCCTTGCGCACGAGCGCCCTCATGCGTCGGCCGAAACCGGGCAGGCTCACGTAGCATTCCTCCCCCGGGAGTCCTCGACGATGCGGATGAAGGCCTCGTCCATCGTAGGCGCGCCGCCCGTCCCCTCCCGAACCTCGCCAGGCGTTCCTATCGCCAGTATCGAGCCCGAGTCCAGGATTACGATCCGGTCGCAGTACTCCGCCTCCTCCATGAAGTGGGTCGTCACTATCACTGTCATCCCGGATGCCGCGAGGGACGTGATGCTCCGCCAGAACGCCCTTCGGGCCAGCGGGTCGATGCCGCTCGTGGGCTCGTCGAGGAACAGGATCTCCGGCTCGTGCAACAGGGCCGACGCCATTGCGGCCCTCTGCTTGAAGCCGCCCGGCAGCCGGCTGCACCGTTCGTTCATGTATTCGCCAAGGCCGAACCTCTCCACGGCCTCCTCGATCCTCTCCCGCAATTTGTGTCCGTGCAGGCCGTACGCGCCGCCGAAAAATCTCAGGTTCTCCCTCACCGACAGGTTGCCGTAAAGCGAGAACTTCTGAGCCACGTAGCCGATCTTCATGCGGGCGTGAGAGGCGGCAAACCTCAGGTCCTCCCCGGCCACCCGCAGAAAACCGCCGGTCGCCGGCAGCAGGCCGCACAGCATCCTAAACGTCGTGGTCTTGCCGGAGCCGTTCGGGCCGAGGAGCCCGAAGATCTCCATGCGCCTCACGCCGAACGATATTCCGCCGACGGCGGTGAAGGGGCCGAATTTTCGCACGAGGTCCCGCACCTCGATGACCGTCTCCCCCGCGGCCTGTCCCTGGACTGCCGGAGACGGAGAGGCCCGCCCTCCTCGGGCCGGTCCGCTCGCCCCGGGCCGCAGCAGCAGGGTCATGAAGCCGTCCTCGAGGCGGGGCTCCGCCGAGGCGACGCCGCGCGATCCCTCTATCCTGACGTCAGACAGGGACGCCCCGGGGCGGAGGATAAATCGCGCTCCGCCGCCGTGCGGCAGGGCGTCGATTATGGTTTCACCATCGTCCAGCAGGCGCGACTGCAGCGCGCGGGCCGACACGCCCTCCTCCGGCATGAGCGAGCCGCACAGACCGCGTGCCCTCATGGACAGGTCCCCGGGCGATCCTGCGAAGAGGACCCGGCCCTCGTTCAGCACGAGCACCATCCCCGACAGCGCCGCCTCCTCCATGTAGGGCGTGCTCAATATGACGGTCATCCGCTCGTCCCTCGCCATGAGGCGCAGGATCTCCCAGAGCTCCCTGCGGGACAGGGGATCGACCCCGGACGTCGGCTCGTCGAGCACGAGGATGTCGGACGGGGCGGCCAGTGCGCAGGCCAGGGCCAGCTTCTGCTTCATGCCGCCGGACAGCCTGCCGGCCGCCCGGTCCGTAAACTGAGCCAGCCCAGCCATCCCGAGCAGCCATGACGCGCGCCTGCTGCGATCGGAGGGCGCGACGCCGCGAATGTCCGCGTACAGGTCCATATTCTCCTGAACTGTCAGGTCATCGTACAGGCCGGACTGCTGCGGCATATAGCCCATTCTCCCCTGGACGGCCCGGGGGGACTTCGTCACATCGGCGCCCATGACCACGAGGCGCCCCGAGTCCGGCCTCACGATGCCGCAGATCACGCGGATCAGCGTCGTCTTGCCCGCGCCGTCCGGGCCGATCAGCGCTGAGATCTCCCCCGACGGCATCTCAAACGAAACGCCGTCCAGAGCCCGCACAGTTTTGCCGAGCGCCCTCGAACGGAACGACCTGCTCAAATTTTTGGCCGCTACGGCCGGCTCAGAGCTCATCGGGGCCTGGGCGTTTGATTCTGACCGAGGCCGGCATTCCGAGGCGCAGCAAGTCGTCCGGGTCCCGCACCCGCACGCGGATTTCGTAGAGCAGCGAGGTCCTCAGCTCCTCCGTCTGGACCGTCCTGGGGGTAAATTCGGCGACGGAGGAGACGTAGCCGACCCTGCCCTGTATCGCGGTGTCGGGATGGCTGTCGGTGAACACCTCCACGTCGAGGCCGGGGCGAATCCAGCCCAGGTGCGTCTCCTGAATATATGCGCGGACCCACTTTGGATCGTTAACCGCCAGCAGATATACGGGGTGCTGAGGGGAGGCCATCTCGCCCGGCTCCATCAGACGGGATCTCACCACGGACTCGATCGGCGCCCTGAGCTCCGACATGGAGCGGCGATGTCTCTGGAGGGCGAGCTCGGACCGGGATGCCCGAAGCTCGGCGCGGGCCTGGGCGATGTCCTCCTCCCTGGGTCCGGCCCTGACGAGCTCCAACGCCTTCTGGGCCTCCGCCAGACGAGCCCTTGCGACCCTGTCCGCCGCCCTCGCGTCGTCCATGTCCAGCCCGCTGACGGACCTGCCGGAGGAGCTTTTGAATACGTCCTCCATGCGCTTCAGCCGCCCCGCCGCAAAATCGGCCTCTGCCCTGGCGGACTCGACCCTTGCGCTCGCCTGCGAGATCTCCTCGGGGCGGGCCCCGTTGGTCATCCTCAGCAGGGCCTGTTCCAGCGATTCGATGCGGGCCGCGGTCCCCTCGATCTGCAGGTCGAGGACGCCGGTGTCGAGGCGAGCCAATACGTCGCCGGACTTAACCCGGTCGCCCTCCTCGGCCGTCATCTCGGTTATCCGCTCCGCGTCGCTGAACGCCATCGACACCTGGCGAATGTCGACGTTGCCGTAGAGCGTGAGAAAGTCAGACGCGGGATCGGCGCCGCCGAATCGCAGGACGGCAATCACTGCCGCCGCCGCGAGAGATAAAACCAGGATTATCCTCTTCGAAGCCGGCAGCGTTTTCATACATGTAACCCTCCAGTAGCGAGCTTCAGATTTAGGCTGGCTTCAACTACAATAATAGGGTCCAGGATTATGTTGGTCAAGTTAGTCCGCTTTGGCGGTTTAATT
Source organism: Synergistaceae bacterium (assembly GCA_031273585.1). Taxonomy (GTDB): domain Bacteria; phylum Synergistota; class Synergistia; order Synergistales; family Synergistaceae; genus JAIRWR01. The sequence goes on along the minus strand of JAISRP010000166.1, from coordinate 2,396 downwards.
TGCGCTTCCCTTGACACGCCATGTCGTTTACTGTACTGTTTTTAGTACGCCAATGACATGAACTCTGCGAGGCCATGAAAATATGGACGCTACGCCCAAACAGATAATTTACTACGAAACGCCGGACGGAAGAATACCCTACGCGCTTTGGTTGTGCTTTTGTTATGCGCCGGCGATAAATCAAGCCAAGTCAAGGATATATCGATGGCAAAAAATTATTGGAACGAATATCGCAATCGCAGCGAGGGGGCATAAGGTTATGGACGACAAAAAAGAAGCGAAGTTATTGGCCTTGGCGTTGACCATGCCAAAACATGACGATTTTGTGATAGAACGATATCGCAAAGACCCTGAATACGCTCGCTTGATGGTTCAGGATGAATTTCAAGAATATACGGAAACAAACGATATACGATATCTCTTGTCTACGCTGCGCAAGGCGGCGGAGGCGAGAGGATGGTCTGCGCTGTCGCGCGAGACCGGCTTGTCCCGTTCGGTTCTTTACGCCGCTCTGTCAGGAGAGAGGGACCCGCGGATAGGAACCATCATGAAGATATTAAAAGCCCTTGGAATTCAGGTATTTACAAACATAGTGCCGTTCCCCGGCAAGGGATCCGACGAGGACGACAGGACGGCATAGACGCGGCCGGCGGGCCGCTCTTTGCTTTGCGCCGGAGACTCATGCCGCCCCGAATGCGTGCTGCGAACGATTGACCGATCACGATATGGCGTTCATAATTGGTTTTGTCACGCGTGGGGCGGAATTGCCTTCATTGCCTGGGTGCGCGGGCGCGCTTGGGGGGGGACGACTATGGAGAAGTACAGCGTTACCATTGCGAGGGAGTACGGGTCCGGCGGGAGGATCATCGGGAAATTGCTTGCGGAGGAGCTTGGGGCCGCGTTCTACGACAGGGAGCTGATCTCCCTTGCGGCGGAGGAGAGCGGCCTTGACGAGGATTACGTCAGGTCGATAGAGCAGAAGAAGACGCCCGGATTTCTGTACAACCTGTACATGACCGGCGGGGTGCTGCCGATTCACGAACAGGTTTTCCTGGCGCAGTCGAACGCGATCAGGCGTCTGGCGGAGGAGGGGTCATGCGTCATCATTGGCAGGTGCGCCGACTACGCGCTGGAGGACCGCCCTAACTGCATCCGCGTCTTCGTGTACGCGCCGCTCGAATTCAGGCTCAGGATCGCGCGGGACGAGTATCACGAGGACCGCGAAAATCTCGTGGACTTCATCCGCAAGCAGGACAAGGGACGCGCCTCCTATTACAATTTTTTCACTCAGAACAAGTGGGGAAGGGCGCAGAATTACAACCTCTGCATCGACAGCAGCATCGGCTTCGAGGCGTCCGCCCGAGTCCTCAAAAAATACGTCGAGGAGTTCGCGCTCAGCCCTCGCCCCTGATCTCGGCGCTCCTCCTGTGGGCGTGCAGTCCCTCCATCCCGGCCAGATAGGCGCAGCGCGGCGAGAGATAGCTTCCGCCGTCCCGCGTTATTTCCTGATACGTGCTGATCTTTATGAAGGCGCCCACGTTGACCCCGTTCGAGAACCTTGCGCCCCTGCCGGTCGGCAGTATGTGGTTCGGCCCGGATACGTAGTCCCCGAACGGGACCGGAGCGTATGGGCCTATGAACAGCGAGCCGAAGTTCCGCAGCATCGAGGCCACGCCCGCGCTGTCGCGCGTCATAACCTGGACGTGCTCCGGGGCGATGTCGTTGCAGATGGCGGCGGCCTCGTCCGGCGAGTCGACCGTCAGGATTCTGCCGTTGTTCCTCCATGCCTCTCCCGCGACGTTGGCGGTCTCGAGCGCCTCCAGTTTGGCGTCTATATGGGACGCCGCTAGTTCCGCCAATTTCTCGCTCGTGAGCAGCAGTATTGCCCAGGAGTTCGTGTCGTGCTCGCAGTTCGAGATGGCGTCGGAGGCTATCCACGCCGGGTCCGCGGATTCGTCGGCAATTATCACGACCTCGCTCGGGCCCGCTAACATGTCGATGCCGACCGTCCCGCTGACCTGCCTCTTGGCCTCCGTGACGTACCTGTTGCCCGGCCCGGCGACGATGTCGACAGGGGCGACGGACTCCGTTCCGTACGTGAACGCCCCTATGGCCTGAGCGCCCCCCATGCAGTAGACCTCGTCCGCCCCCGCTATGTCCATTGCGACGAGCACGGCAGGGTGAATGCCGTGCGACGCGCGGCTCGCGGGAGAGGCTGCGGCCACCCGCTCCACCCCGGCGACCCGCGCCGGTATTATGGACATGAGCGCCGACGACGGCAGGGGATAGCGGCCGGCGGGCACGTAACACCCGCAGGCGCATATCGGTATCAGCCGGTGTCCCAGACAGACCCCGGGGGATATCTCGTATCGCAGCTCCCGCATGGTCGACCTCTG